>SKZB01000075.1 GCA_007127615.1 Phycisphaerales bacterium
TCGCCGACCGTCTCGCCGCCGAAGCCGGCTACGGGTTCCGGGCGGATCTGACGAGCACCAAGATTGATTCGGCCTGGCTGGTGGAACTGGGCATGACCGGCGAGCAGCTCGAGAACGTTCGGAACGGACTTCAGAGCGTCTACGAGGAGGTTGAAGCGACCTTCGGTTGAGGCTCGTCCGGCGGACCGCTCCCGGGCCGATGAATTCATCGTTCACCCCTCCGGGGACGCCTATCATTGGGACGATGGGTGAGTCGATCCGCGTCAATTTCTCCCGGCCGCTGCCGGTCTTCCCGCTGCCGAATGCGATCCTTCTGCCACACGCAGTTCTGCCCCTGCACGTCTTCGAAGAGCGCTATCGCCAGATGGTCGATCAGTCGCTCGACGGGTCGGGCCAGATCGCGCTGGCGACGTTTGCGGGCACGGAATCTCAATGGCGCTCGGAGTACGACGGTACGCCGAAACTCCGCCCGATCGTCTGCGTCGGTCAGATTGTCCAGCACGAAGGCCTGCCCGATGGACGGCACAACATTCTCATGCACGGCGTGTGCCGGGCCCGGATTCTCGATCTGGACGAGCCGGGTGAAGAACGGCTTTACCGCCGTGCGACGCTTTCGCCGATCGAAGTGACCGAGGAGTCACCGCCGGAACTCGCGGATGTCCGCGAACGACTGCGGTCCATCATGCAGCATGATCGTCTGCGCCGCCTGCGCAGCATCGAAACGGTGCGCGAGTGGTTCGACCGCGATGATATTCCCACCCACGCACTGTTGGAGCTGATCGGTTTCACGATTGTGAAGCAGCACGACACGCAGTACGACCTGCTCGCGGAGCCCGATGCCCGCCGCCGGGCCGAGATCATCGTGCGGGAACTCTGTGATCTGGAGTGTCTCGTCCGTCGCGCGGAGAAACAGAAGCCGGAGTGCTGGCCGAAGGGCATGAGCTGGAATTGACGGGGCCGCACGGATCGGCGGCCGGCCGGAACCGGGGCCTCGACCCGACCCGACGCAACGTGGCTTTCCTCGCGCGGCGTTTCCTGTCATAGTGTTCATTCCGATGCCACGGTACAAGCTGACGGTCGCGTACGAGGGAACGGATTTTCATGGCTGGCAGAAGCAGGAGCCGCCGGATGCATCACCGCTGCGCACGGTGCAGGGTGTCCTGGAAGAAGCGGTGCGTTTCGTCGTGCGGGAGCCGGTGTTCGTGACCGGAGCATCGCGCACCGATACGGGGGTGCACGCCCGGGGGCAGGTGGCCGCGTTCACGAGCGAACAGAAGATTCCCGTTGAACGCCTGCCGCGCGCGATCACCAGCCGCCTGCCCGCGGATGTGCAGGTCCGCCGCGCGGAGATGGTCCCGGATGATTTCGATCCGATCGCGGACTGCATGAGTAAGGGTTACCGTTATCGTTTAGCGCACGGTTGCGCGGACGGCGGACGCGTCCCTCTCTTCGACCGGCGCACGACAAGCTGGACGGCGTACGCCCTCGATCTCGAAGCGATGAAGCAAGCCGCATCGCGGTTGATCGGCGAGCATGATTTTGCAGCGTTCACGCGCGTGCATCATGACCGTGAACACACGGTGCGCTCCGTTCACGAATGCGCGATCACGCCGCTTTCAACCGGCCGGCTCAAGCTGGACATCTCCGGCAGCGGCTTTCTGCACAACATGATCCGAATCATCATGGGCACCCTGATCGAGGTCGGCCGGGGCAAGCTCGCGCCGAGTGACATCGACCGCATCATCGCATCGAAAGATCGCACCCGGGCGGGAACCACGTTTACGCCGGAGGGGTTGTGTCTGATGTGGGTGCGGTACGGTAAAGTAAACGGCGAAGGGTTGAAATAACACCACCAACTCTCACACATACTTCATCGCGCACTCTTCACTGCTCATTTTCAAGCTTCACTCTTCACAACTCCAATCACCTTTGACCAACCACGACTCCCAAGTCACGCCCCGCCGCATCATGCACGTTTCGACGCGCCTGATTCTCGGCGGCTCGCAGGAGAACACCGTTTTGTCCTGCGAGGGCCAGGCCGCGCGGGGGCATGCCGTGTCGCTCGTGTACGGGCCGATCTACGGTCCCGAGGGATCGATGCTCGAACGCGTCCGGAAGCACGGCCGAATCGAAACCATCGAGACGCCGAACCTGGTGCGCGAGCTCGCGCCCATCCGCGATGCCCGGTGTCTGTACGATCTTCGGAAAATCTTCCGGGAACGGAAACCGGATGTGGTGCACACGCATTCCTCGAAGGCGGGCATTCTCGGCCGGCTGGCCGCCTGGAAGGAACGCGTTCCCGCCGTGATTCATACGGTGCACGGTCCGCCTTTCCACGCGCACGAGAAGAGGTGGCGGAACGCACTGTTCATTCGGGCCGAGCGTTTTGCCGCCAGGCGGTGTCACAAGATCGTCTGCGTTGCCGAGGCGATGCACGAACAGTTTGTGGCCGCGAAGATCGGCCGGCCGGAGCAGTACACCGTGGTGTACTCGGGGATGGATGTTGATCCGTTCCTGAATCCGCAGCACGAACGAGACCGGGTGCGGCAGGAACTCGGGCTTTCATCCGGCGACTTTGTCGTCGGCACGATCGCGCGGCTGGCGGAGCTGAAGGGTCACGATGATCTGCTCGATGCGCTCCGGCCGGTGTTTGTGGCGCGCCCGAACCTGAAACTGCTCTGGGTCGGTGACGGTTGGTGGCGGAAACGTTTGACGGCGCGATTGGAATCGATGAATCTGCGCGATCGCGTGGTGATGACGGGGCTGGTGTCGCCGGAGGAGATTCCCGGGTTTCTGCAGGCGATGGATGTGCTTGCGCACCCGAGTTACCGGGAGGGCCTGCCGCGGACGGTGACACAGGCGCTTCTGAGCGCAAAGGCGGTGATCGCCTACGACGTGGACGGTACCCGGGAGGTCTGCCGGCATAATCAGACGGGTAAACTGCTCAAGCCGGCGGACATCGAAGCGCTGCGCGAGGCGGTGTTGTGGATGATGGACCACGCCGAGGAACGCCGCGCGATGGGCGAACGCGGCAGGGCGATCTGCCGCGAGCAGTTCAGCGCGGCCCGGATGGTCGATGCTCTGGAGCGGGTTTACGGCGGGATACTCGAGAAGTCGCCGGGGTAGATCCAGCGCGAGCCGGCGCGGAGCGTCTGCGGTTTTACGAGCGGTGAGAAGGTCGCGCGTTGATCGTTCGCGCCATGAGCATCCAGCCCCAGCCGGCGGCCATGAGCCCGAGGCCGATCGCCCAGATCTGCCAGTCGACAAAGAACGCGAGGGCGAGGCAGCCGACCAGCCCGAGCGCCGCGATCCAGCGCGGGAAGAGTTGTTGTTCACGCGGCAGCCGGAGGGCGCACCAGTTGGTGATCGCGTAGTAGATCAGGACGGCAAACGCGCTGAATGACCAGGTGGTGCGCACATCGCCGATGAGCACCAGCGCGCCGATGATGATCGCGACGATGAGGATGGCGGCGGCCGGGGTGCGGCTTCGCCGGCTCAGCGCGGCGGTGAAGCGCGGCATGTCGCCACGCCGGCCCATGGCGAGCAGCACCCGGGAGAGTCCCAGCAGCAGATTGAGCAGCACGCCCGTCATGGCCGTGATCGCGCCGATCGCCAGAACGTACCCCGCGCCGGGCAGCGCGAACGTGCGGGCGATGAGGTCGAGTGGCGCCGCATCGCGCGAAGTGGATTCAGCGAAGTATGCCGCGCCGACCGCTCCGATGGCCACGAACGCCACGCCCAGGTAGAGCAGCATCGAGGCGATCAGGGTGATGATGATGGCCCGCGGGATGATCCGCCGCGGCTCGCGGACTTCCTCGCCCATCGTCGCGATCCGTCCGTAACCGGTGTAGGCAACGAACATCAGCGCCGCGGCGTGCAGAATCAGGAGCGGTCCCGGAGACCCGGTCTCGTCGACGGGATCAATGAACGGCGTGAAGTTCTCCCGCCAGCCGTCGAGCGCGGCGGGAAGGCCGCCCAGGACGAAGAACGCCAGCGTCAGCAGCGTGATCGTGACGATGATGATGTTGATCAGATTGGTTCGACGCAATCCCGTCAGGGTGAGCGTTGTGAGCAGAATCAGGGCCAAGAGCGCGATCGGCACCAGCCCGGTCCCGACCGCGAACGCACGCTCGGCATCGTCGCCTGTTCCCGGTGAATTGAAAGTGATCAGCAGATATCCCGCCAGACCGAGGGCGGCGGTGGCGGCCGATGCGGACTTGGCGATGAGGAACATCCATCCGGCCAGAAAGCCGAAGAAGGGGCCGGCATAGCGGTAGCCGTACTCGTAGGTTCCGCCGCTGACGGCGTGGTTGGCCGCGAGCTGAGCGCTGGAGAGGCCGTTGCAGGTCGCAAGCAACGCCGCGATGCCGATGGCGAGGAGAACGGCGGGCCCGGCAATCCCCGCCGCAATGCCGATTGACACAAATGCCCCCGTCCCGACGATCGATCCCATGCCCAGCATGACCGCGCCGGGGATGCCGAGCGTACGGTCGAGCGAGTCGAAGGGGCGGCGGCCCGGATCGGTGTCGGGATGATTTTCGGGTGGCTTCGGGGAAGCGGGCATGGGATCTCTCGGGTGAGACGTCGAGTTTACGACCGCCCTTCAATCCGGGGCAACTTTGTGGACGATCCATGCGTATCGTTGGATCAGGGGATGTGCATCCTGAGACTGACGGCCGCGTTGTTTCGGGGTATGGTGCTCAGGTCCGAACCGGCCGCCGCCGGTTGGGACGGCATTTCTGGCCAGTGTGGGGAGTCGGCATCATTGTCGGGTCACCCGGAGAGTTGAATCATGCAAGTCTGCAACGCGAGTGCGAACCGTCCCGCTCCGTTCGATCGGAGACGCTCCGGCTTCTCGATTGTCGAGATCATCGTGACCATCGGTATCATCGTTCTGCTGATGGCGCTGCTGCTGCCTGCGCTCGCTTCCGTGCGCAGTCAGGCGCAGATGACCACATCAATGAACAATCTCCGGCAGGTCGGCACGTTCATGCAGGCGTATACCTCGGAGAATCGGGAGGTCATTCTTCCCAGTCAGTTCGACTACTCCGGCGAGCAGTTTCGGTACAAGGGTCGCGTGAAGGCCTCTGCGGGCTTGCCCGCCGATCAACTGAACCGCGGCACCTGGGCGGACATCCTCTGGACGGAGAACCGGGTGGGAACTTTCCCCGCGGCGGAAGACGA
>SKZB01000342.1 GCA_007127615.1 Phycisphaerales bacterium
CATCATGCGCGAGCGGCTCGGAAGATTCCATCCCAACTTCAGTTACTACGAGCGGCCGGGGGCGGGCCACTGGTGGGGGAGTCAGTGCATGGACTGGCCGCCGATGTTCGAAATGTTTGAGCGCGAACGACTGACGCCCCTCAATCAGCGCGATGTGATTGATTTCGCAACGGCCACGCCCGGCATCTCCGCCTCGGCGGACTGGGTCACCATCCATGCGCCGAAGGCGTGGTTGAAGCCGGCCCGGGTTCAGATCCGCCGCGAAAAGGACCTTCGCCGGTTCTCCGGCGAAACCACCAACGTCGCCCGACTGGCGATCGAACTGGTCGGTCTGGAAAAGAACGAGCCGGTTTCAGTTAAACTGGACGCAACACGCCTGGATGAGATCGACTGGCCGGAGAGCGGCACGTTGTCCTTCGAGCGGGCTGAATCGGACGGCGCGTGGCACGTGGCCGCTCCCTTCGATCCGCAAGAAAAGGGACCGCACCGGGCCGGTCTGTTCAAGAGCGCGTTCGATCGACACATGATTTTCGTGATCGGTACGCAGGGCACCGCGGAGGAGAACGCCTGGGCGTTTCACAAGGCGCGCTACGATGCCGAGACGTTCTGGTACCGCGGCAACGGTGCGGTCGATATCGTTGCCGATGTCGACTTTGATGAGATGGCCGAACCGGACCGCAACGTGATTCTGTACGGCCACGCGGGGATGAATGCGGCGTGGACCCGGGTGATCGGCGACGATGAACTTCACGTCCAGCGCGATCGTGTGCGGTTGGGTGATCGCGAACTGACGGGAACGGCGCGAAGTGTGCTGGCGGTCCGTCCGCGTCGGGGCAGCGATCGCGCCAGCGTCGGGATCGTGGCGGGTACCGGACTGCCCGGATTGCGCGCAACCGAGCGCATGCCGTATTTCGTCTCGGGTGTCGCCTATCCGGATGTTTTCATTTACGACGCCGATCTCTGGTCCGTCGGGATCGACGCGGTACGCGCCTCGGGATTCTTCGGGACGGACTGGTCGGTCGCCAGCGGTGAGATCGCGTGGACGGAGTGATTCGGGCGACCCGCTGACCATGCACGGTCACGGGGGGGAACATTTGGCTTCAGGAAAAGAAGGGCAGAGCGGGGTAGAGCGCCCGCACGAGCAGTTGCGTCACGATCAGCGCGTACACGCCCGCGACCAGGTCATCGACCAGCACCCCCCAGCCGGCGCGGAGTGACTGCAGTTGATTGGCCGGCGGAATCTTCGTGATATCGAAGAACCGGAACGTCGCGAACGCGGTGAGCGCGAGCGAGATGTTCCACGCCAGCGCGTCCGTTCCCAGCGGAAACACCCACGGCAGAAAGAGCAGCGGCAGCACGACGCCGGCGGTTTCGTCGGCGACGACTTCGGAGGGATCTTTTCTTCCGAAGGTCTGCTCCGCCAATCGGCCGAAGCGAATGCAGGCGATGGAGAAGAACAGACCGATCAGAATCAGCGTGAGATCGATCATCCACCCCGGCAGCCAGATCCAGACCAGGAGCAGCGCGATCAGGACCGGCGGGATCGACCCCCACGTCCCCGGGCCGGGCTTCAGAAATCCCAGCCCACCCGTGGTCAGCAGCCACACGCCGGTGCGTTCGCTCAGGGGGCGCCGGGTCATCCTGAAATGACTCCACTCTCGGGACCGTCCCTGCCCTTTTTCCGCAGCACGGCCCGAAGACCGGTGACGTACGGCACACCCGACCAGATCGTGACGATGACCGTTGCGTAAACGAGAATATCGCGCGTCCAGACCGCCCAGGCGTACTCGGGCTGACGCGGGTCGATGTTGACCGCAATGAAGATCACGATCGGGATCATGGCGGACTGAAGCACCATCTTCCATTTGCCCGCCCACTTCGCGCCGCCGCTTTCGCCCATCGATTCGAGCAGTCCGCGCACGCTGGTGACCAGCAGTTCACGCGCGAAGATCACGACGACCATCCAGGAATACACCCCGGTCGCCATGTTGAAGAACGCACCTTCGGCCGCCCGCTCCGGCATCACGAAACGCGGCCCGGCCAGGTAAACGAACGCGCCGAGCACAAGCACCTTGTCGCAGAAGGGGTCCATGATCCGGCCGAACACCGATTCCACGCCCCAGCGCCGCGCGAGAAACCCGTCGGCCCAGTCGGTAAAGGCGGCCAGAAGAAACAGCGCGATGGCGAGATTGGCCCAGATCGAGCCGGTCCCGGGAAACCGGTACTGGTTGAGCGCAAGAAAGAACCCGGCCGCGAGAAAGAGTCGCATGACCGTCAGCACATTCGGCAGATGGCGCAACGTCGAGGTTTCCATCATGCACTATCCTATCGCGCGGCCGGCCGAAGGGGTGGACCGCATGAGACGCGCCGGTGATGGAGGTTGTACCGCGCCCGGGTTGTACGACCGCGCGGCCCCTGATGCGGCCCCTGATGATGGTGACAGCTCCGATCATGTCATGCGTCGAAGTCGTGTGCGTCGGTGCCATGTCCGGCATCAGTCATGTTGCCCGCGCATGTGGCGATACCCACGGTAAATCATCAGGAAGATGCTCGTCACGATCAGCCCGACCGTGAGTCCGGCAATGGTGCCGAGGACGAGGCCGGCGAACACGTTCTGCGCCAGCACGCTGACGATGACCACGCTGATAACCGTCATCACGAAGATGGCGATCGCCTGATACAGGTTGTCCCGCCAGCGCAGGTTCGGACCGGCGACGGTGTCGGTGACCAGGTTGTACATCTCGCGATCACTCAAACCGCGCCGGTTCGACGCCGGGGTTGATGGTGATGCCGTCGTCGACGGCTTTGAAGCATCGGGCGAGGTGTTGCCGGACGTTGCCAAAGACGGACCTCCGTGAATCAGGAGACGTCGGGCCGGGGCTCGGTCGGGCCGGGCGCGGCGCCATTCGCGCCGGCGGCCTGCGCCTGAGCGGCGCGGGCTTTCGCGGCCTTGGCGTCATCGCTCACCCGGCCGAGGACCTCCGGCAGTTCGATTCCGGCCTGCTCGGCCAGCTCGTGCATGGCGGGCAGGGAGCCGATGAGTCCCGAGAGAAAGTCCGACGTCGACCCGCCGGCGCCGCGGCCGTTGCGACCGGAGTCCCAGACGGTGATCTTGTCGATCTTGAGATTCTGAATCGCCTTGACCTGTTCGGCGACGATGGTGGGCAACTGCTCGATCATCAGGAGCGTCGGCGCAATCTCCGGATTGGACTGGCACGCTTCGACGAGACGGCGGTAACCCTCGGCTTTCGCTTCGAGCACTTTCTGCGTACCTTCGGCCTCGGCGAGGTACCGGGCCAGAATCGCATCGGCTTCGCCGCGCGCTTCGCGCCGCTGCTTCTCGGCTTCGGCTTCGGCGGCGATCTCGATCCGCTTCTTCTCGATCTCCTGCGGGGCGAGCTGTTCCTTGGCGAGGCGCGCGAGTTCCTCTTCGCGCTCGGCGAGGAGAATCGCCTCTTTCGCCTTGGCCGCCGCGACTTCACCGCGCCGCTTCGCTTCGGCACTGATCTCCGCCAGCTTGGCGTTGGATTCCGCGATGTTGGCCGACGACGTGTTCTCACCGTCCACGGCAACGGCTTCGGCCTCGGCGACCTGCACGCGCTGCTGCTGCTCGGCCCGCTTCTGGGCGGAGACGGTTTCCGCTTCGCGCTCGGCGGTGGCGATTTCCTGATCGCGCTTCGATTCCACCTCGCCGGTGATCGCCTTCGCTTCGAGCTGGGCGACCGCGACGCGCTGTTTGCGTTCGGCTTCCTTCTCACCTTCCACCGCCATCGCCTGCTCGCGGGCGACGTTGATCGTCTTTTCCCGGACCGCGATCGCCTGGCCGGTCTCGCCGTCACGGACCTGTTCGGCGACCTCGACCTTCGCCCGTTCAATGGCTTCCGCGGCGGCGCGCTGACCGATCGCGACGATGTAGCCGCTTTCGTCCGTGATATCACGCACGTTCACGTTAATCAGTTCAAGACCGATCTTGTTGATTTCCTGGGTCACGTTTTCGTGAATCAGGTGCATGAACTTCTCGCGGTCGCGGTTGATCTCTTCGATCGAGAGCGTCGCAATCACGAGGCGGAGCTGGCCGAGAATGATGTCCTGCGCCTGATCACGGATCTTGCGATCGTCCAGCATCAGCAGGCGTTCCGCGGCGTTCTGCATCAGAACCGGCTCGGTGGCGATACCGACGGTAAACGTGGATGGAACATTTACGCGGATGTTGTTGTACGACAATGCGCCTTCGAGCGGGATCTCGATCACCATCGGTTCGAGGTTCAGGTAGGCGAAGTCCTGAATGAGCGGGATGACGAACGTGCCGCCGCCGTGAATGCACTTGGCGGCCTTGTTCGTGCCGACCCGGCCGTAGACGACGAGAATGCGGTTGGAGGGGCAGCGTTTGTACTGCTTGATCACGAAGACGAGAAAGAACAGCAGCAGCAGAAGCACGCCGCCGATCAGCGGCACGATCCAGACGGCGTTGCCGAGTTCGGGCCCCGTCTGCGCCATGAGAGGGGATTGCAGCATGGTCGTGTGGGAAAGGTTAGTCTCCAGCATCGAACGCCTCCAGAAGTGCTTGCACAAGGGGAATGCGGAACGCCGTCAAACGCGGGTCACGGTCAGGGAACGATCTTCATTCACGCGTGTCACTCGGACGCGCGCCTGTGAAGGAATGGATTCAGCGTCGGAAATGGCGGTGTAGATTCGTTGCCGACCGTTGATGACGACCTGCACCTGTCCGCGGCCGGCGCGTTGCTCGGGAATGTTGGCGTAGACGGTACCTTCGGTACCGACCGCGTTTTCGGCGGTGATGTTCCCGCTGGACTGAAGATCGTGTACGGCTTTCAGCAGCAGGATGAGCAACCACATCATGCCGAAGCCGGTGGCCACGCCGAAAAACATGCTGGGCATCCATTCCCACCCGAACGCGCGGAGGGCGGCAATGCCGCCCCAGCCGGCGCCCATCAGAAACGCCGCGACTCCCTGAATCGACAGCAGCTTGAACGATTCGGTCGGATCGCCCGAGGAGTCAAGTTCGACCTCGCTGATCGCGCCTTCGCCGCCGATCAGCATGAATCCCAGGCGCAGCAGAAAAAAGATGGTGCCGATGACGGCGGGAACGGTGAACCAGACGGCACCGTCATTCATCAGGGCATCGGGCATGGATTGATCTCCTTTTCCATGACACAAGA
>SKZB01000192.1 GCA_007127615.1 Phycisphaerales bacterium
GTGTTGATCACATCCTGGACCGCCGCCCCGGTGGGCGAGGTCACCACCGCGATCCGGCGGGGAAAGACCGGCAGCGGTTTCTTCCGCGCTTCATCGAAGTAGCCCTTGCCGCGCAGCTCTTCGCACAATGCGCGGAACTGCAGCTCGAGCGCGCCGGCCCCGACCGGTTCGAGTTTCGTCACGTAGAACTGGGTCCGGCCCTGCGGCGGAAAGTGGCTCACGTGGCCGGTCGCGATCACCTCATCGCCTTCCTTCGGGGTGAAGCCGAACTTCTTCGCGCTGCTCGCCCACGCGACGGACGAAATCACCGCATTCGCATCCTTCAGCGAAAAGTACCAGTGGTTCGGCGTCTTGAGGTTGCTGACCTCGCCGATGACGCGCAGCGGCGCGGCGATGCGCTCCTCGAGCGTGCTCTTGATCAATTCCGAGAGCTGGGAGACGGTGAGCTGGTTCGCTTCGGCAACGGTGCCGAACTTCTTCTTTTCCCGGCGCGCGGGCGTGCCGGATGCCTTTTTCGCATCATCGCCCTGCGCACGTTCGGGGTTGAAGGGCAGTCGCGCCATCGCGGTTTACACACTCCGTCATCCGGCGATTCCGTTACGCCGCAGCCGGTTCTAATCAGTCGTCAGGTTCGCGAGCTGGTCGAGGTCGTACCAGAGTTCGCCATCGATCCCCAGCGGGTAGCCGAGCCACATCCAGAGCAGCAGCATGATCGTCCAGATGATGGTGAAGACGACGGTGTAGGGGAACATGGTGGCGATCAGCGTCCCCATGCCGCCCTTCGGCACGTATTTCTGCATGAACACCAGAATGATGATGAGGTACGCATTCAGCGGGGTGATGATATTGCTGACCGAGTCGCCCACGCGGTAGGCGGCCTGGGTCAGCTCGGGGCTGATCCCCACCAGCATGAACATCGGAATGAAGATCGGCGCAAAGAGCGCGTACTTCGCGCTCATCGACCCCATGAACAGATTGAACAGGAGCGTCACAAAGATGAAGGCGATCACGAGGACGCCCGCGCCGAGCCCCGCCTTGCCCAGCCACATCCCGCCGGTCATCGCCAGCATGGCGTCGAGGCCGGAGTGACTGAAGTACGCAATGAACTGACCGGCAACGAAGGCGAGGACGATGATCGGCGCCATCGCCGCCATCGAGTCGAGCATGAGTTTCGCGGCGTGTTTGTCGTTGGTGATCTCTCCGCTGGCGATGCCGTAGGCGAGGCCGGGGATGAGAAACCCGAAGAACAAGAGCGGCACGATCGCATCGACCCACCGATCGAACATCTGATCGCTTTCGTAAACCACCGTCCCGTCGCGCCGGGTAAAGGTCTCATCGGGCACTGAAGCACCTTCGGGCAGATCCGCGACGCGCTCGGCGAGAATCCAGCGGAGGCGCGGGACAACGACTTCATCCGGATCATCTCCCTGCTCGCGCGCTGCGGCCTGGGCCTGCTCCCGTTCATCGATGATCTCCCGCCACGCTTCGACCTCGCCTGCGCTCGAAAGCAGAATGCGTTCGGGTCCTTCGGTCAGCTCCGGCATCTTGTAGCTGTAGAGCGGCGCGCCGGGAATGAGAATCAGCGCAAAGGTGATCGCCGCCGTCACCGCCACCGCGGCGCCCGCCCACGCGAGCCCCTGCGATTCCGCGGGTTTGAGGGACTGATCGGCCAGTTCCTCTTCCGTCGGCTCGGACGGCCCGCCATCTTCCGGCGCCCGCTTCTTCAGGCGTTTTTCCACGAAGAAGGCGGTCACGAACCAGCCGGTGAAGGTGATCACGATCGTCGAGATGATCATGAACCACCAGTTGCACATGGGATTGACGCGGTACCCCTCGTGGATGACGTTCGCGCCAAGCGCCGTCAACTCCGCCAGCATCGGCTCGAGGCCGGTGATGAGCAGGTTCGCGCTGAACCCGGCGGACACGCCGGCGAACACCGCCGCCATCCCCGCCAGCGGCGAGCGGCCGACCGATTTGTACAGCGCGGCGGCGAGGGGCGGCAGGACCACGTAACCCGCATCGGTCGCCAGCGAACTCATGATCCCGATAAACACCATCGACGGCGTAAGCACTTTGTCCGCCAGGCCCCATTCGCGCGGCGAGATCGACTCCAACGCGCCGCGCAGTCCGAGCATGAACGCCTTGAGGACCGCCGCGAGCAGGCCGGTGCGTTCGGCGATCCCGATCCCCAGCATGCCGACCAGCACCACCCCCAGGGGCGGGAAGTTCACGAAGTTGTCCACCATGCTCTTGAAGATCCAGTTGATCCCCTCGCGGCTGATCAGGTTGAACGGCTCGAAGACTTCGCCCGTCTGACGCCATTCGAGGACCAGGTTTCCCTCTTCATCGGTGAGGGGGCGCATCACCGGCTCGCCGTTTTCATTCAGAACCGCGCTGCCGCGCTCATCGAGAACGACTTCCTCGACCGGCATCGGCAGTTCCTGTTCGACCCTCCAGCCGGTCTGGTGGGCGACCCACGAGAGGATCATCACCAGGACCGCGCCGAGCGCGAACAGCGTCACCGGGTCGGGAAGCTTGTTGCCCAGCCATTCGATCCAGTCGAGGGGATTGAACCAGCTTCCGGACGGGGTGGACGCGGGCTTGAGTTCGCTCATCGGCGCATCTCCGGGGGTATCCGGGGGGGCGGGTCAAGGGAATGACGCGATTGTGAGCGCAAACCGCGATCCGTCAAGCGCGGCGGTACCATGAAGGCATGGCCAAGCGACGAATCGCCCTCATCTCCACCGGCGGCACGATCGAGAAGACCTACGACGAACTTCGCGGCGTCCTGGAAAACCGCGTCAGCGTTCTCGACGTCATGCTCGACATGCTCGTTCTCGAAGGGGTCGAGATCGAGCGCGTCAAGCTCATGAACAAGGACAGTCTCGAGATGAATGCGGCCGACCACACGGAGATCGCAACGGTCGCCATCGATCTGGCGGCCACGTTCGAGGGCGTGGTGATCGTCCACGGGACCGACCGGCTGGCGCAGACCGGCGATGCGGTGGTCAGCCGGACGAATCACCCTCCGGTACCGATCGTGCTGACCGGCGCGATGCGGCCGTACGTCATGCGCACGACCGATGCGCTTCAGAACCTCACCGAAGCGCTGCTCGCGGTGCAGCTGCTCACCCCGGGCGTCTACTGCGCGATGCACAATCAGGTTCTGCCCTTTCCCGGGGTCGAGAAGGATCGCCAGCGCGGCACGTTCATCCGGAAGTCACCCGACGGCGCCCGCACTGACCCGTCATGAGAAGGATGTTGGCATCAACACGCCGGTAAGATACTTGCGGGTGCCACTGCCAGCGAGCGCAGCGAGTCGGCAGTGCCGGCCCGCTGCGAGTGCCTTGCCGGAGAGCGCCTCCCGGAAGTGAATCGGCAGCGCGATGGCGCAACCGGTGCACGACCTCACCACAAGAATGTTTTCCATCTCGCACGACCGACTCCTTTCAGTCGCTGGCCGTGGCACCCCTCCATCCCTCCGTCGCTCCGTCGCTTCGTCGCTCGAACCCTCCGTGCCTCCGTGCCTTCGTGCCTCCGTGCCTCCACTCCCCTCCCTACCCCACCGTCAAAACCTCCGTCCGCGGCGCATGACACTCCCTCTCCGTACACGCCTGGTACGTCACGAGCAGGCGCGGCGGCTGGTCACGGTCCACCGGCCCGGTGAGCTTCACCGTGAAACTCACCTCACCTGCGTATCCCCGCGCCGGCGTTTCGGCCGGACCGAAGTTCGACGGCGCCGGGGCTTCGACCGTGATCGGCGGCGTATCACCCGCCGCTTCGATGAGCAGCGGCACCAGCGCCGGCTGTCCCGGCTCACGGGCGTTGATGTGAAAACCCGGTTGGATCGACATCAGTATCTCGATCGTGCCCGGATCGGTCCTCCGCGCTTCGATCCGCACCGGCCCGCCGGTGACGGACGCCACCGCTCCCGACTGCGTTCCGCCCAGCGTCCCGGCGAACAGATCCGGGTCCACGCGCGACAACCGGTGGAGCGCCCGCACAGACCCCGCCATTCCCAGCGACTGCTCCCGAATCGGCGAGCTGAAGAACCGCAACCCGGCGGCGGCCTGCTCGAGGTACGTCCGCTCCCCCGTCCGCCGGAAGAGCGTGATCAGATTGTTCGCCATCACCGAGTTTCCGCTCGGGATCGCGCCGTCGTAGTGGCTGCGGCTGCGGACGAAGAGATCCGATTGTTCCGGCCGGGAATCGAAGTACGCCCCGCCCGTCTCTGGTTCGATAAACAGTTCGCGCGCTTCTCTCGCCAGCGCCGTGGCGCGCTCGAGATGCGAAGCGTTCTCCGTCGCGGCGTGAAGCGCCAGCAGGCCGTGAATCAGCAGCGCGTAATCCTCCAGGAAAGCCGGGATGCGGGCTTCACCGTTGCGGAAGCTGCGGGCGAGTCGCCCGTCCTCCGTGCGCATCGTCCTTTCGATGAACGTGGCCGCGCGTTCGGCAAGCTCGATGAACTTCGGCTCGTTGAGCGCGCGTCCCGCATCGGCGAGGCCCGCGATCATCAGCCCGCTCCAGCCGGTGAGCACCTTATCGTCCGTCCCCGGTTGTTTGCGCTGGTCGCGCACTTCGAGCAGGGCCGCGTTGATCCGGTCCAGCTTCTCAAAGAGCTCCGGTACGCTCAGGCCGGACGCCCCGGCCAGTTCGGCCGGCGGAGCGGTCAAGGTCAGCACGTTCCGCGGCGGCTCATCGGGATGGTGCGGATCCTGAAAGTTCGTGCCGCGCGAAAGGCCGTACCCCTCCAGCGCCAGATCGATCTCCTCCGGCGGAAACCCGGCTTCCTTCAAGGCGGTCCGCACCTCATCTTGGGTCCAGAGATAGTTCAGGCCCTCGCGGGCATCGACCTCGGCATCCTGCGCGGAGAAAAACCCGCCCGCCCGATCGGTCATCTCCCGCTGAACGTACGCCGCCGTCTGCCTCAGAATGCGCTCCAGGAACGGTCGGTCCGGACGATCCAGAACATCTGAGTCATCTGGATCATCTGAATCATGCGCCTTCTCGTAGACCCGCGCGTACGTCGTGAGCAGTTGCCCGTTGTCGTAGAGCATCTTCTCAAAGTGCGGCACGGTCCACCGGGCATCGACGGCGTACCGGTGAAAGCCGCCGCCGACCTGATCGTAGATTCCGCCGCGGGCCATCCGGTCGAGGGTGTGGAGCACCGCGCGTCGAA
>SKZB01000207.1 GCA_007127615.1 Phycisphaerales bacterium
CGGTCGATCGGGCCGCCCTCGGCAGGGTGCCAGCCCGTCGGGCCATACTCCGCGGCGAAGAGGTAGAACGTCGTATTGGAGATGACGATCAGCAGCAGCATCAGGCCGCGCGCGAGATCCGGCGCCAGCGATCGCTGGTTCGAAGCGGTCGGCGTTGGCCCCACGGCGGCGGGCGCTGAAGTCGAGACCGCGTGATCGTGCATCAGGACCGGCTCCCATTTCGTTACTGTTTCTTCCGGCCGCGCCAGCCGAGATTTCACGGTACCGGTGGAGACCGGTCAAGCGCGAACCTCCGGCGTGCTTCTCCAGCGCGCCCGCTCGGTATCATGCCCCGATGCTCAAGTGTCTGCCGAAATCGATCTGCAGTCGCAACTTTCGCGTGATCGGGCTGCCGGAGGGCGAGGCGGAAGTGGATTTCGACTCGATGAGTGAGCAGGGCACGATCAGCATGGCGGGTGAGAAGTGGCGCGTGCGCAAGCACGGCGCGATGAGCGGGCGGTGGACCCTGGAGCGCGATGAAGAAGTGCTGGCCGAGGCGATCAAGCCCGGCGCGATGACGCGCCGCATCGAAGTCCGGACGCTGGGCGTGACGCTTTCGCTCGATGCAAAATCTGCATTCAGCAACGAATTTCTGCTCCGCCACGACGGCGCGCGGTGCGGTTCGATCCGGCCGATGCACTCCTTCACCCGCCGGGCGCAATTTGAGTGCAGTGCGCCGCTTGATTCGATGACGCAGCTCTTCGCGTTCTGGATGGTCGCGCTGATGTGGCGGCGGGCCGAGCAAGCAGCGGCATCGTAAGCGAGGTCGCTTCCGGGGCCGCCTCAGCCCGGCGCGAACATCTGCCGGGCCGCCTGCTCCATCTCTTCGGGCGAGAGGTCTTTGAGGTGCGTGGCGAAGGCCCACTTGTGGCCGAAGGGATCGGTGACCATACCGTAGCGGTCGCCCCAGAACATGTCGGTGGGCGGCATGATGGTTGTCGCGCCGGCGTCGGTGGCGCGCTTGATCGCGGCGTCACAGTCGGTGACGTAGCGGTGGATGGTGACGGGCGTGCCGCCGAGGGCTTTGGGAGAGGACGGCTTGGAATCGGCGCAGAATTCGGGAAAGTCGTCACCGAGGTAGATGACCCTGCCGTCGATCTCGATCTGGGCGTGCATGATGCGCGGGTCGCCGGGCATGGACATGCGGCAGAGTTCAGTGGCGCCGAAGGCGTTCTTGTAGAACTCGATCGCCGCGGCACAGCCGTCGCAGATCAGGTGCGGGATGAAACCGTCGTGTCCGTCGGGAATGGGGTTGGTCATGGTGGTGCCTCGCTGAGGTGACTCGATCGTGTGCGTGCTTCTCGTACGTCCACCCCGGCTCCGGGACCGGAGCGACTGGCCACGGAAGTTTACCGAAGAGTCATTTGCCACAGAACGCCGAATCTCAGGTCGGTGCGAAAAAATCTCGTCCTTTCGTCAGTCAGGTCAGCCGCCGCTTGGTTCGGCCCGGTCGGCCACGGCCAGGCTGCGCCGCGGGACTTGTGTCGATCGCCAAGGGGGTCATGGTGAGATCACCCGAAGCGCGTCGCGAATCGGTTCAGCAACGCGCTGCACCCAGCAGAGTGGACCATACCGTAAGGCCGCCTCACCCCTGCCGCCTGACCATCTCCTCGATCCACACCGGCGCAAACGGCGAGGTGCAGCCCTTCGGGACCGGCCAATCCCGGTACAGTCCGATCTTCTCGCCGATGGCGATCGCGCGCTCGCGGTGCCGGGCATGCCGGATGCCGATCGCGGCGAGGGTGTTGTTCATCGTCCACTTCGTTTCCGGCGGGGCTTTGGGCATCTCCTTTTCGATGCGGTCGAGCAGCGCGTCCAGCCCCGCCGAATCGACTTCATCGTCGCCCCCGTTGATCTGTGAAGCGGTGTGGTGCCAGCCCGCGCGGGCGGCCCAGGGGTCCTTCTCGCTCCTTTTCATCCACTTCTGGCGCAGGGCATCCCTGTCCCGATGCTTCGCGAGAATGTACGAGTGGAGCCACTCCGCCACCCAGGCGAAACGGGCTTCGCGGACCATCGTGTCCAGCTGCTCGGCCGAGAGCTCCTTCGGCTTCATCAGCAGGATTGCCAGCAGCTGCGCATCGATGTTGCCGGTCTTCCAGAGCTCCCGCCCGCGCTCGTGATCGGTCTTGATCTTCTTCGCGAGTTTTCGGATGTCGCCGGTCCTGCAGCCGAACTGGTTGTCGCCCGCGCCGGGAATGCCGTCCGGCCCGACCTTCGCGTTGCGCCGGCGCCGCTTCTCATCGCCGAGTGATTCGAGTTCAGCGAGGATCTCTTTGACCGTCATATCCGTCATCGTCATTCCGATCAGAGCGACTGTCTCCGGCGGGCGGGGTGCAGCGGGCTCTCCGTCCGGGGCCGGTCCGTGGGCGTCCGGGCCGGCTCATGACCTCCCGGATGACCGCGCGGCCTCGTCCCGCCGGCCGCCGATCATATCGACTGCGGCAAGTAAGGACCAAAACAAACCGCCCCGAAGGCACGACGCAAGCCAGACGCAAGCCAAAAACAAGCAACGGCCGGGGACGACTTCTCCTCCAGAGTCGTCCGCACCGGCCGTCACCGATACCGTACATCATCCGCCGGGGCACGCAAGCCACAAGTCTGTTTTTTGCAATGATTTGCGACAAATCGGCGTGTTAATCTGGGCAATCTGGACCGGCCCGTTGTCCGCTCCCACGCTCCCTTCGGAGCGTCCGGAAATCATGTTGCGTGAAAGCAACATTCGCGCTTCAGCGACCACCCCGGGCGGTCGATGGTCCCTGCGTCATGCACGATATTTTTGCCCACTCCTCTTCCCGTCGATCCGATCCCGATCGGCCTGAGCCCGGCCGCGCTCAGGATCCGCCGCTGGTGCGTGAGATCGCCCACGAGCTGAACTCACTGCTCGACGGCATCGGCCGGTGCGTGCAGCTCGCGCGAACGCATCTCGGCCGGCCGGACGATGCGGAACACAAGCTGGCCCTGGCCGGGGAGTCGATCGACCGGATGAAGACCCTGCTCGAAGGGCTGATGCGTCCGGAGAGCGCGGGTTTCGCGGTCTTCGCCGAGCGGCAGCCGCTGGGCGAGACGGTCACCGCGCTGATCCGTTCGGTCCAGGCCGAGGCAGAATCGACGGGGGTGACGATCGATCGGGAGATTCTGCCCGAAGCGGCGGCGCTGCCCACCGGTCCGTTGGGCACGGTCCTTCAGAACGGCCTGCGGAACGCGATCCAGGCGTGCGCCCGGGGCGGACGGTCGCGGGGACACGTGGAATTGAGCATCTGCACCTCGCCCCGGGGCGAGCTGATCATCCTGATCGCCGACACCGGCCCGGGGCCGCTGCCTGAGCAACCAGACCCGGAGCCGCACGGTCACGGGATCGGGCTGAAATTGTCGCGGCGCATCGTCGAATCACTGGGCGGGCACCTGGAGCTGCTGCAGGTGCCCTTCGGCTCCGGCGCGGTCCTGAAGATACACATTGCCGTCCGCGCCCTGCTCGAACACGCGGAAATCGGACCATGAGTGAACACGAGCGGCCCACGAAGCAAACGGATACCCCGGCGGACGAAACCGGCACCGCCGGCCCGGGCGCGCGGGTGCTGATCGTGGACGACGACGGAATCGTCGCCGAATCGATTGCGATGGACCTCGCCGACTGCGGCTACGAGACGTTCACCGCACCGGACGCCGAAGCGGCGCTCGAACTCCTGAACGAGACCAGCCCGCCGATCACGGTGGCGGTGATCGACATGTCCATGCCGGGGATGAACGGTCTGGAACTGATCAAACAACTGCGCGATCAGCACCGTCAGATCGTTCCGATCGTGATCACCGGCTACGGCACGATCGAAGCGGCGGTGAAGTCGATCCGGTACGGCGCGATCGATTACCTGACCAAGCCGCTGGTCGACGAAGAGCTGCGTCTGGCGGTCGAGAAGGCGGTGCGGCAACAGGCGCTGCTGGCGGAGAACACGAACCTGCACCAGCAGCTCGATCAGAAGTACGGCCTGGGCAACATCGTCGGCGGCGATGAGCGCATGCGCCGCATCTACGACGTGATCGAAGCGGTCGCGCCGAGCAAGACGACCGTCCTGATGGCGGGTGAGTCGGGGACGGGCAAGTCGCTCATCGCGCGGGCGATTCACCGCGCTTCACCCCGCCGGGACCGGCCGTACGTCGAGATCTCCTGCGGCTCGATTCCGGAAACGCTGCTGGAGTCGGAGCTGTTCGGTCACACCAAAGGCGCGTTCACCGGCGCCCACGCCGACAAGCAGGGCCGCTTCCTCGCGGCGCACGGCGGGACGCTGTTTCTCGATGAGATCAACTCCGCCTCGCCCGGCATGCAGCTCAAGCTGTTGCGCGTGCTTCAGGAACGAACCTTCGAACCGGTCGGTTCGACCACGCCGATCGAGGTCGATGTGCGCGTGGTGCTGGCGAGCAACCAGCCGCTGGAGGAACTGGTCGCCCGCGGTGAGTTTCGTCAGGATCTCTACTACCGGATCAACGTGGTGATGATCCAGCTCCCGCCGCTGCGCGACCGGATCAGCGACATTCCGCTATTGGCGGAGCATTTTCTGCAGGTCAAGGCGAAGGATGCGGGCAAGCAGATGACGGGGTTCACCGAAGCAGCGATGACCTTGCTGCGCGGCTACGCGTATCCGGGGAACGTACGAGAACTCGAGAACATCGTCGAGCGCGCGGTGGTGTTGACGCGCTCACTGCGCATTGATGTTGAAGACCTGCCGCAGCACGTGGTGGAAAACCGCGCGAAGCTGCCCGTTCCGTCCCCGGACGGCGGAACCAACGCGTGGGCCGCCGCCAACCAACCCGCATTGCCGCTCAAACGCGCCCTGGAGGAACCGGAGAAACAGATCATCCTGGCCGCCCTCGAAGCGAACGACTGGAACCGGCAGAAGACGGCGGAGCGGCTCGATATCAACCGCACGACGCTCTACAAGAAGATCAAGCAGTACGACCTGGAGTCGTACGATCGGGCGGGGTAGCGGGTGAGGCACGAAGGCACGGGGGCACGGAGGCACGAAGGGGGGCGGCCAGCGTAGGGTGGAAAGAGAAGCCCACGTTCGCTCGAACGTGGGCTTCCGTGGGTGGTACGGTGATGATCGCGGCGCGGGGCCGGATCGGTTTTA
>SKZB01000151.1 GCA_007127615.1 Phycisphaerales bacterium
CATGTGTGATCATGCCTGAGTATCGTCGGCACCGGAAAACCAGTGGTATTCCCGAATGGAAGGAACTCGAAAGATGAAGAAGCATTTGATGATTGCGGCCGCGGGCGCGCTGACGCTGGGCGTTGCCGGCCAGGCCGCCCAGGCCGGCACGCAGACGGTGAGCATTGATCTGGAGGAGTGGGCCCCGACGGAGTTTTTCTCCTTCGGTGATCCGACTTCAAATCCGAATGTCACGCTCGATCTCGGCGGCGGTTTGCCGGTCGATATCACCGGCTACGCGCTGGATTTCGAAGTGGTCGCGGCCGGCGATGCGTGGATGAACGAGTTCGGCCTCGGTCTGTTCGACAGCGCGGATGTGCCGGACGGTTCCGGACTGATTATCTCTGCACCGGACGAACCTCCGTTCACCGCCCCCGGCACCGTGGACTTTGATACCGAAGGCATGGTCACGCTCGAGGATGCTTTCGAAGTCACGACCGGCATTCTCTACATCGAAGCATTTGACTTTGATCCGAACTTCCCCGGCCTGACGGCCAACGGCACCGTCACGCTGCAGTACAACGTCATCCCGGCGCCGGGCGCGCTCGCGCTGATCGGCCTGGCGGGCCTCGCCGGTCGCCGCCGTCGCCACCAATAACCGGACTGGGCGTGACCTGAGCGTCACGAGAGATGAACCCCGAAACACCGTCGCGTGCGCGGCGGTGTTTCTTTGTGATGGAGCGCCGGTCCGGTCTCTCGATCGCATCACCGGATGCCACCGTCATAGTCCGCACGCTACCATGGCCGGCCATGCCGGAACTGTACGTGTACATGCCCCGAGCGCCGCAAGAGGCGTTTCGTTCAACGCTGAGAACGTGTCTTTCCCGCCGCGTTCACATGTCCTACGACGACGATCGCCCGGCCACGTTCAATATTCTCGTCGACGGTCGGCCCCGCGAAGATGACCTGACGGCCAGCCCGGCTTTGCGAACCGTGATCATTCCGTTTGCGGGGGTGCCCGCCGCCACGGGCGAACTGCTCCGGCGTTGTCAGCACCTCAATTTTCACAACCTGCATCACAACGCCGCCCCGACGGCGGAGATGGCGATGGGTCTGCTGCTCAGCGCGGCCAAACGCATCGTGCCCGCGGACCGGGCCTTGCGCCGAGGTGACTGGCGGCCTCGCTATACCGACGATGACACGCCGCTTCTGGAGGGAAAGACGGCCGTGATTCTGGGCTACGGGGCGATCGGACAACGTCTGGCCCGTTTCTGTTTGGCGATGGGGCTGCGCGTCGAAGCGGTGAGACGGCGCGCGACGAAAACCGGCCGGCAGGGCGATGTGACGGTTCATCCCGCAGCGGCGCTCGATGACGCGCTTCGCCGGGCCGAAGTGCTGCTGCTCGCCCTGCCGCACACGCCCGAGACGGACGGCCTGCTGAGCGGCGCACGCCTCGACCTTCTGCCGGTGGGATGTGTCGTCGTCAACGTCGCCCGCGGCGCGATCATCCATGAACGCGCGCTCTTCGAACGGCTCCGCGACGGTCGACTCGGTGCGGCGGGGCTGGATGTGTGGTGGCGGTATCCGCGGGTGGACTCCGACGATCCCGAGGCCGGGGAAGCGGCGCGAAGGTTGACGCCGCCGTCACGCTTTCCCTTCGGGGGCCTTCCCAACGTGGTCCTCAGCCCGCATCGCGCCGGTCACGGCGCGATGACGGAAACGCTGCGCGCGCAGCATCTCGCGGATCTGCTCAACGCCGCCGCGGCCGGCCGGGAGCTCTGGAACCGGATCGATCCCGATGCGGGGTACTGACGAATGCCGCGGCGCGTGGGCCGGCGGATGCGGTTGACCCTCGTGGCGGCAATCAGATGGCCTGGTCGTCCTGTCCGAGTTCTTGTTGCCGGCGGGAGAGACCGTGCTTGCGCGGCTTGATTCCGCCGCGCGTTCCCTCGCCGGTGCGCACGTCTTCGTCGTGATCGAATCGCGGCAGGGATTCGGCGACCTTGCGCTTGCCGATGTGCGTTTCGTACACGATGTTCACCGCTTCATCGACATCATCGGTCAGATGGAAGAGATCGAAGTCGGTGGGGCTGATGGTGTGGAACGTCTCATCCATGACTTGGTGCATCCAGTCGAGCAGCCCGCGCCAGAAATCGCTGCCGACGAGGACGACCGGGAAGGGGACGATCTTCAACGTCTGAATCAGGGTCAACGACTCAAAGAACTCATCCATCGTGCCGAACCCGCCGGGGAAGATAATGAACCCGCGGGCGTACTTGACGAACATGACCTTGCGGATGAAGAAGTACCGGAAGTCGAGTTCAATGTTCTGATACGGGTTGGGCATCTGCTCCATCGGCAGGGAGATGTTGAGTCCGACGGAGGTTCCATCGGCCTCGATCGCGCCCTTGTTCGCCGCTTCCATGATCCCCGGGCCGCCGCCGGTGATGACGGCGAAATCCTTCTCGACGAGCTTTCGGCCGCAATCCACCGCAAGCTGGTAGTACCGGTCTTCCGGGGGCGTCCGCGCCGAACCGAAGACGCTCACCGCCGGCGCAATCCGGGCCATGGTATCGATCGCATCGACGAACTCGCTCATGATCCGGAAGACGCGCCAGGACTCGTGACGGAGGGCTTCCTTGTGCTCGGCTTCGGACATCACGCGCAGACTCCTGGGAATCGGGGGTGGGAAACTGAAAACTGAATATTCGAACCGTCCCCGAAACGGCGATGGGTCCCCGATGTTAGCGGGTTTCCGGCGATGGGGGTGTCCGAGGGTGTTTCGTGGATCAGAAGGGGATCGGACGACACGGGCAAAACGCCGCAAGGCACTGCCAGAAAGTGACTTACATTGCCCAAATTGAACCGGATCGTCGGTTCTGGTATCATCCCGGGTCTATGGCCAAATCCACGCGTTCCCGTCGCCGCGGCCGCACTTCCGCGGCGGTTACCGATATCGCCAACTATTCCAGCGCGGTGCGTTACCTCTACGACCGCGTCGATTTCGAGCGCACCCGCCTCATCCGCTTCGATGAGGACATGTTCAAGCTTGATCGCATGCACATGCTGCTCGAGAAGCTCGGCAACCCGCACGAACAGTTGAAAATGGTCCACGTTGCCGGCACCGTCGGCAAGGGATCCACCGTGGCGATGATCTCCGCCATGTTGCAGGGCTGCGGCTACACCGTCGGTCAGTTCACCAGCCCGCACCTCATCGATGTGCGGGAGCGGATCATGATCAACGACCAGATGATCAGCCGGCCGGACTTCACCGAACTGATGCGGCAGATCGCGGAGGTTGCCAGAAAAAGCAAGACCGAACCGACGTTCTTTGAACTGATCACCCTCGCCGCCTTCAAGTACTTTGCCGAGCAGGCGGTGGACATCGCGATCATCGAGGTCGGACTCGGCGGCCGGCTGGATTGCACGAACGTCATCACGCCGCTCATCTCGATCGTCGGCACGATCGATCTCGACCACACGCAGATCCTCGGCGGGACGCTCGACAAGATTGCGCGCGAGAAAGCGGGCATCTTCAAAAAGGATGTGCCCGCGGTCACCTTCGAGCAGGAAGAAAAGATCGAGAGCGCCTTGCGCGAAGTGGCGGCAGAGGTCGGCGCACCGATTCGCGTCATCAACAACGAGATTGAGTTTTCCTCACGGTTCGGAGCGAGCCCCGATCTCGGCCCGCACACCCGCGTGTGCCTCATCACCGAGACCAGCCAGTTCATGCACATTCCCGTGCCGCTGCCGGGCGAACACCAGGCGATCAACTGTGGTCTCGCCCTGGCGGTGATCGATCATCTGAAATCCTGCGGTTTTGATTTCCCGGAGGTGGAACTGCACGAGGGTCTGGCGAAAACGTATACGCCCGGCCGCATGGAACTCATCTGGAAGCAGCCGCGCATTCTCGTGGATGGCGCGCACAACGCCGCATCACTCTCCGCCATGATGCGGTGTGTCGGCGCGCACGTGCCTTACGACTCGATGGTCTGCATCTTCGGCTGCTGCGAGGACAAGGACATTCCCACCATGCTCGACCGGCTCGCGCTCGGCGGGGACAAGGTCATCTTCACCCGCGCCAAGGGCAACGCCCGTGCCGCCGATCCGGAAGATCTCCAGCGCGAGTTCATCGAGCGATCCGGCAAGATGAACCAGGTCGCGGCGACCTTCCCCGAAGCGCTCGATCTCGCCACCCGCGCGGTCGGACGCGACGACCTGATCTGCGTCACCGGCAGCTTTTATCTGGTGGGTGAAGCCAAAAAGCATCTGGCGGACCTGGAAAAACAGCGCGCAAGCTGAACCCGACCGGTTCGATCAAACGGTCGTGGTCGGACGGTAAGCAAGAAACAGCCCCATTCCCGCCGGGCCTTGTTCGTCGAAGCTCCAACGCAGTTCGGCCCGTTCGAACCAGTCGGCGTAACGCTCGCGCGGGACAATACGGATGCGCTGCGATTCCGTGAACTCACCGATTCCCGCCGGCCGGTCCACCTCGAACGCGAACGTGATCACGAGCGCGTCGGTTTCGTGGACCGCGGTGGTGCGGCGGGTCAGCTTCACGTCCGGTTCATCGATCGTCATGACCTCCTCACGCGGCGGCCGCAGGCGTTCCGGCATCACCCCCGGCTCGATCAGCAGCAGCCCGTCCGGCGCGAGGTGCTTCGCCATCCGATCGATCGCCCGCTCCATCGCGCGATCATCGGGCAGATAGCAGATCGACGCAAACAGGCAGGTCATCACATCGAACCGCCGGCCGAGATCGAACGCCGTCATATCCGCGCGCGTCAAGTGCGCGGCGGGAACCTTGCGCTGCGCGATCCGGAGCATGCCTTCATTTCGGTCAACACCGGCGAAATCGCACGAGGAAAATCGGCGCGCCAGTTCGTGCAGATGTTCGCCGGTGCCGCACGCAACGTCGAGCAGCGATGCGGGCGGTCGTGATCGGTGCCGGCCGATGGTCTGCGCCAGCCGGGCCGCTTCGCGCGCGTAGTCCTTGCCGCGCGCAGCGTAAATCCGATCGTAGAGTTCCGCCCAGTGATCGAACATGACCGCAGATGGTAGGCGGCCGAAGGCGATCATTGCCGCTAGGATGGAAGCCATGACCGACACGCCGCGCGATCAACCCGCCCGGCCGAAGCGCATCGCGGTGGTGACCTCGTCCCGCG
>SKZB01000266.1 GCA_007127615.1 Phycisphaerales bacterium
CAGGGTCGCCCGCTTGAGCATCTCCTCCGCCGCACCGGCGAATCCGTCATCCGGCGCAAAGCGCAGTTCGTTTCCGCCGCGTTTGAACGCCTCCTGCCGTTCCGAGCCGAGCATGATCCGCCGACTGCCGCGCCCGGTCAGTCCCGGGTAGTAGGCGGTCGGCACATCGTTCAAAAGGAAGGTCCCCGAGCCCGCCACCTCGTTGATCTCGAGCAGGATCGGTGATTTCCGGCGGTGATTGAACGTCCAGACGACCTGTTCCCGTTCGCTGAGCTGCCCCAGCGCGCAACCAAAGAGGTAGCCCCGCACGCCGAAGACATCGATCGGTTCGCGTTCCTCGATCTTCGGCTTGCTCGTCCGGAGCGGCTTGATGCGCTGGAGGTGCCCGTACCAGCCGGCCGGTTCGTTGAGCTCGTTGCCGTCGGCGAATCGCCCGAGATTGTCCACCAGCGCGGTCAGGGTGACTTCACCCTTTCCCAGTGACAGCTCGAACGCTCCTTTCTGCGCGTGCGGCCCTTCGCCGAAGACCCCGAGCGGTGAACCGTTCTGGTAAAGATGAACACGATCGGCCGCTTCGGGCAGGGCGACGCGCTGCTTGCGCGCGCTGCCGCTCCTGATCTTCACCCGGTACCAGCCGTACCCGGTCGGTGCGCCGCAGGCCATCAGCGTGCTCGGACCGCTCAGGGTGGCGTAACGGGGCGAGGTTCCTTCGACGTGTTCCACCGCCGGCACTGCGGACCAGTCCTTCAGCGACATCGACTTGCGCGTCCGGGTCCGCTTGGTCTTCGCGCCGCCCGGCTCTTCATGCGAGCCCGTCGTGCGGACCGTGCCGTCTGCATCGACGATCCACGGCTTGGCGCTTTCGTCGGCGCGGATCGGCAAACCGCTTTCATCGAACCCGCGTACACCGAGATAGACCGATGATTCGTCGAAGCTGAGCGTATCGACCTGCTCTTCGTGACAGAGCACCACGGTCATTCCTTTGTGGGTCAGGACGTTCGGCTTGACGCCGGAGGGCACCTTTCCGCCCATCGGCGTCCCGTTGATCGAGAAGATCGCCTCGGCGTTCTTCGGGCCGTACAGGATGAGCATCGAGCGGTTGAGAACCGCAAACGGCGTCAGGTTCGTGTAGTCCAGCCGCCCCGCCCCGCTGAGATCCGCATCCAGCAGCAGCCAGGAGACCGGCTGCCGGCCGAGCGGCACGGGCAGCCGGATGCCGTTCTCGAGAACAACCGAGCAGGTCCGCGGTTTCGTATCGCCCGGCTGACGGAAGAGAAACACCACACCGCCCTGTGAACCGTGAAGCGAGGTGACGGTGGGCGGACCATCCTTGCCGCGCCCGGATCGGTCATCCTGATCCGGAAGGGCGAGTGTGGCCGGCCGGTAGTCGGGGTCCAGTTCCGAAAAGACATGCCCGAAGTGGCGCGCGAACTGGATCAGACGCCGCAGCGGACGATAGCTCGCGCCGGGCGTACCGGCCTCGCCGAGCGGTGGACCGGCCGCGGCGGTGGTGGTGAGAAAGCCATCCTCCCCGCCCGGCAGACGGCCGGCCCGGAAACCGAAGAACGTGCCGGCACTGAAGGGATTAACGACCGGCTGCGCCCCGGCCGCGAGACACTGCGCCGTCCGGCGCATCAGTTCATCGGCGCTCGGCACCTCAAGCGACTTTCGCTCGACCCCCCACCGCGGCGAATCGGCGGCGGCGAGCGACATCAGCAATCGCGGCGCGTCCGGCTGGATCGTTCGGAGCTGACGAAGCTGGGTGAACAGATCGTCCCGGCCGCGCCAGGTGTCGATGGTGCCCGGCACTTCTTGCCAGAGGTCATTGGTGTTGATCAGCGGCACGTTGACCCCGCACTCGCGCAGGACCCGGGTGAGATCACGCAGGTACCCCTGCGCCTGTTTACCGTTGGAGCACAACCAGGCGTGCTCAACGCCGACGAGCATGATCGGCCCGCCGCGCCGGTCGGCGGCGCCGGCGGTTTGCGTGACCTGCAGGGGCGCGAGCCGTTCGAAGAGCCGGCGGTACCAGGTGATCACCCGTTCCAGAAACCGCTCGTCGGATTCGCGTACGCGCAGATCGGGCATTTCGCCGAGCCAGGCGGGCAGCCCGCCGCCGTCGTAGCCCTCCCCGGCGAAGGGGCCGGGACGAAGAATGACCCGCATCTCCTGCTCGGCACAGGTTTCGATGAAACGAGCCGCATCCAGATCGCCATCGAAATCGAATCGATCGCGGCGGGGTTCGTGAAGAGCCCACGGACAGGGCGTCTCGATGGTGTTGAATCCGGCGTGACGCGCTGCGGCGATGCGATCGCCCCACTCCCGCGGTGTATGGCGGGCGTAGTGGATCGACGCCCCGAGAATCCAGAACTTCTTACCGTCCAGAGCGAAACTCTGGCCGTTGTAGGTCACTTGCGGCATGGAGAATGGTCCCTTCAAAGGCCGGATTGTGATGGGTTTCACGGACTTTGCAACGTCGCCCGCAAGGCAGGGTATATCCTCCAGACGGATCTCTGACCTTGAGGTTCGCCTGATTCGTCCCTTCTGGCCGATGATACTGGGCCTTTCCGATCCGGTTCGCCCCCGTGTTGGGGGGAAGCCGGGGGTGAGCCTTCGGGCCAGCCGGGGCGTCAGCTGGCTCGGACCAGCCAACGCTCACGCCTCCTTTCCGCCTCACCCCGTCACGGATCGACCGCCGCGCTGAATGACCGGACCCGCCGCCGAAACGCCTGCCCCTCCGATGCCCGCCGCCATGTGCACCTTTTCAGATCGAATCAATCGCGTCTTGCCGCTCCGCCTCGCCCCGGTTCTGCTGGGTACCGTGACCTGCGTAACGCTCGTGGCGATCCACGCCGGGTGTCAATCCGGGCTGGAGAAGATCGATCGCCAGCTCGATGCGCTGATCGATGAATCGACGGACAATCTCGGGGGCGAGGCCCTGCGACCGGCCGTCCACCGCGAGGTCGCTCAGACATCGCGCCCCGACCGATCGCGGAATATCCACGCCGAGCGCCTGCCGACGACCAACCCCGCGGCGTCGGAGGTCACCTTCACGCCGCGGGCGGAAGCAGTCTCGCTGGCGGATCGATTGCAGATTCTGCCGGATGCCCCGAGCGATGATGCGATTCGTCTGGACCTGCCCTCCGCCCTGCAGCTGGCGATGAGCAACAGCCGGGAGTACCGCTTCGCGGAGGAGGAGTACGTGCTGGCCGCGCTCCGGCTGCTGATCGAGCGCCATCGTTGGGGTCCCCGTTTTTTCAACGATGTCTCCGCCCAGATTTTCTCCGGCGGAGACGACGGGTTCTTCGACACCTCGATTTCGATTCTCAACGAGTTCGGCGTGACGCAGCGGCTGCCCTACGGCGGCGAAGTCTCCGCCCGGTTTCTGGCGCAGGCCGCCGAAGACCTGCACGCGCGGGTCTCCAGCCCGGGAACCCAGTCGGCGGATCTGATTTTCTCCGGCAACGTCCCGCTGCTGCGCGGGGCCGGCCAGATCGCGCGGGAAGACCGCATTCAGGCGGAGCGGGACCTGATCTATGCCGCACGTCAGTTTGAACGCTTCCGACGCATCTTCTTCTTTAATATCAGCGACCAGTTTCTCGACCTGATCGTGCTGGCGCGGAACATCGAAAACGCCGAACGCGGCGTGGAGAGTCTCGAACGGCTGGAACGCCGGGCCCGCGCCTTCGTCGAGACCGGCCGGGAAACCCCGATTGACCTCGCCCGCGCGCGGCAGGACACCCTCTTTGCCCGGGACCGTTTGAACCGGCAGCGCGAAAGCTACCGGCTGGCCATCGATCGCTTCAAGATTCGCCTCGGACTCCACCCCGATGACGAGCTCATCATCGTCAGCGACGAGATCGATCTGCCCACCCCGGAGGTAACGATCGACGAGGCCGTCTACGCCGCGATGAGCTACCGGCTTGATCTACAGACGCGCCGTGACCAGCTTGACGATGCCCAGCGCCTGCTGCGCAACGCCCGGAACAACCTGCTGCCGGATTTGAATCTCGGCGGCTCGGTGCTGATCCCCACCACGGACAGCAAGGATCGGGCCGGGCTGGACTTCAGTGCCGGAGACACGTCCTTCGAAGTCGGCGTGACCTTCGGCCTGCCGCTGGATCGGGAGATCGAACGAATCACCGTTCGACAGGCGCAGATCAATCTCGAACGTTCGGTGCGGGCTTACGATGAATTCCGCGACAACATCGCGATCGAGGTCCGCAGCGCCGTTCGCAACATCGAGCGGGCTCTGTTCAGTCTGCAGATTCAGGATGAGAACGTCCGGGTGGCCGAGACGAACCAGGAAGCGATCGAAGCCGCCCCGGATCGAGCGACCGCGCGGGACCGAAGTGAGGCGGTGGATAACCTGCTCCGGGCCCTCGACGAACGGGATGCCGCCCGCCGCGACCTCCAGGTGGCGGTTCTGAACTACCTGCTCGAAACCGGCCAACTCCGCGTCAGCCCCGACGGGACCATCGAACTTCTGGACGGTATGCAGTTTGCCCGGAACCGGCTCCGGGAGGCGGGTTCGACCGAATAAGTTCAACCCACGCCTCGGGACCGGCGTGAAAAACGTCGATCCGAGGAAAGTCAGAAGCCCGCGCGAACAAAATCAGCCTTTTGAGTGTTTTTCCCAATGATGCATCGCCCAACCAGACGCTCCCAGCTTCAACGAACATCGTTCCGCCCGCGGCGGCATCGCAGCGGGATGAGCTTCACGCTCATCTTTGCGATGGTCATCCTTCTGCTCGGCGCCGCCGGCGGTGTGTTGTGGCTTCAGGCCGGCTCGCCGGAGGCCCGGTGGGACTCGGACGATCTCTACCGCACCCAGCGCGGCGACTTTGAGATCGTGATCCCCACTTCGGGTGAACTGGTGGCCCTCCAGCAGATCGAAATCCGCAACCGGCTGGAGACCCGCGCGGTCATCATGGAGATCATCGACGAAGGAAAAACGGTCTCGCAGGGCGAGGTGCTGATGCAGCTCGACGATGAGGATCTGCGAAACCGGATCAAGGACGCCGAAGACGCCTTCCGGGGCGCCGAGGCCCAGTTCACCGCCGCCGAAGCAACGCTCGCCATCCGCCAGAGCTCCGCCGCTTCGGAAACCGACCGGGCCGAGCTTGACGTCGATCTGGCCA
>SKZB01000182.1 GCA_007127615.1 Phycisphaerales bacterium
ACGCCGCCGGCGCACCGGGATGAGACCGCCTCGATCGGCGCGCTGATTTCGCACGTGAGCGAGGCGGTTTTGAAGCAGGGGACGGCGGTCGCCCAGGTTCTGCTCGATCCGAGCGAAGTCCTGCTTCGTCAGGCATTTCTGTGCGGCGGCTTTGAAGATCTCGCGCGGTTGAGCTACCTCGAAAGGCGCATTCCCGGTCGACGCCAGCGGCCCTCGTATGCCTTTCCCGAACAGGTCACGCTCGCGTCCGCCGCGGAGTGTGATGAGGCGGAACTTCTGCGGGCGCTCGAAGCGTCCTACATCGACACCCTGGACTGTCCGGGACTCCGCGGGCTGCGAAAGACCGAAGACATCCTGCGCGGCCATCGGACCACGGGGGAGTATGATCCCGGGTTGTGGTGGGTCATGCGCCAGGAAGGTCAACCGGCCGGTATTCTGCTGCTCAATCCGGCGGCCGCGCATCGGGGGATCGAACTGGTCTATCTCGGTCTCGCGCCGGAAGCTCGCGGCCGGGGGCTCGGACGGATGCTGCTGCGATTCGGCCTGGCGCAACTTGTCCGGCGGGACGAGCGCATGATCAATCTTGCGGTCGACGAGCGGAATGAACCGGCGATGCGACTCTACCGGGGCGAGGGATTTCGTCTCGGCCTCCGCCGGCGCGCGCTGATCCGTGCCGCAGAGAACCGCAGCGCGACGGCAACCGAACGCTAACCGCATCCACTCGAAACCCTTGCGCGCTGCGACGCGAGTTTTCCACCGAGAACTGACAATGCAGTGGATAAATTCGAATCACAGTTTTTTTCCGTTCGGAAATCACGCTGGTATCGGACTTTCCGACGCGTTCGATCCGACCCTGAACGAAACGGGTCTTGTGCGTGCGCCCAGCGGCGGTAAAGTTCACGTGTCGTTCACGGACGAATGATCCCGAACTGATCGAAGTCAGTCACGTCGATTGGGCGGCGCCGATGGACCCCAGTGGACCCCAGGTGGACCCTGACTGGACCCCAACTGGATCCCGAGTCGCACGCTCAACGCCGCCCGCCCGCTCGAACCATTCGGTTCCGGCGTTCGTGGCCCGGACCGGGCCAGACTGGGCCAGACTGGGCCAGACATGGCCAGACATGCCCGGTCCATGGCGGCTGATCTTCGATTGCTGAGGGGGGATGCCGGAGTTCTTCCGGCGGGATGGATGGACCCACACACACATTATCGTGGTAGCGCCGTGAGCAACGGTTGAACGCTCGATTGCTCCCGTCGTTGCTGTCTCTACGCGCGATCGTCTGAACCGATCTACTGGTTCGCATCGCTTCGGACCATGAACGTCCTGAACTGTGGGAGGCACGCACGTGACCCAATCCTGCCCGTCTCCGATCAATGAACCTGTCCATGCACCTGTGAACGCACCTGCGAACGGATCTGTGAACGGACCGGTGAATGAACCCGTTCGACCCATGTTGCATGTTTCGTCGCCCTGCCCTCCGGATTTATCCCGGCCCGCATCCGACGATCGCTTCGCGCATGAACTCGCGCACCGAATCGGAGCCCACAAGTACAACATGTGGTTCGGCAATGCGCGTTTTCATATCGAACGCGATACCGTCGAAGTTCGCACGGAAAACCCGTTCATCGCGCACTGGATCAGAACGAACTTCGTCGATTCCATCCGCGATTCGGCGAAGTCGGCGCTCGGGCGGGCGTGCCATGTGTCCGTTTCGGTTCCGGAGCGAACCGGCGCCGGGGCTCAGGAAAGCGAGTCCGTTTCGGCAAAGCGTTCGGATTGGGCGGGCAAGGGTGAGGGTCGAACCCACGATCACGGCCGAACGTCGCATGGCGCTTCTCATGCGGCCGGAGCGCGCGGCCGACACCGGGCCACGCGGCGGGCGGCATCGTTCCGGCGCCTCGAAGACTTTATCGTCGGTGAAACCAACCGGCTCGCCTACGCGGCGGTCTGTTCGGTCGCCGATCTCGAAACCGCTTCTTTTCCGATGCCGGTCTTCATCTACGGGCCCTGTGGTGTTGGCAAGACGCACCTCCTGCAGGGCGTCGTGCGCCGAATCAGTGAATCCGGCAGTGGGCGAACGAACGTGCGTTACGTCACCGCGGAGCAGTTCACGAACGAGTACATCGCCGCCGTCAGACAGAATGCACTGGAATCGTTCCGTCGTGCGGTCCGTCGACTTGATCTGCTGGCCATCGACGACGTTCATTTTCTGTCGAACAAGGCGCGCACTCAGAATGAGTTCCTGCACACCCTCGACGCGATCAGCATGATCGGCGCGCGCGTGATCATTGCCTCCGACAGTCCGCCGAGCCAGATTCGTCAGATCTCCACCGCGCTGTTGAGCCGGCTCCAGGCGGGTATGGTCGCGCGGATCGACCTGCCCGACCGGGACACGCGCCGAACACTGGTGGACCGGCTCGCCTCCAAGCACGGTCTGCGCCTGACGCCATCGGCGGCCGAACTCTTGATCGCCCGCTGTGTCGGGTCCGTTCGGCAGATTGAAGGGACGATGGTCAAGGTCGCCGCCGTCCGTTCGCTCATGTCCGCGGAGTCAATCGGCCGCCGAGAGAATGTGGAGGAGGAACTGATCAGCCCGGCGCTGGTTGAGCGGATTCTCGATGAGTCCCATTCACCCCGCGCGGTGCCGGTCCGCATGCCGGAGATCCTCGACACCGTCTGTGAAACCTTGAAAGTCTGCCGAGCGGATCTCTTCGGCAACGGCCGCCATCACCTCGTGGTGCTGGCGCGATCGCTGGCGGCATACCTCGGTCGTGAAATGACCACCCTGAGTTTTCCGGAGATTGCCGCCGCGCTCGGTCGCCGCAATCACTCGACGATTCATACGGCCGATCAGCGCATGCGCAGGCAACTGGAAACCGGCGCGACCGTTCGTCTGAACGGTCAGGCCGAGAATTCGTTGCACGAACTGGTGGCCCGAATTCGACATGATCTCGAACGAAGTCGGAATCAGTGAGGGTGAGCCGAATCTGTCCGGCGTTCGGAACGCCGGTGGCGCGGCCCGGAAGAATTGCGGTACACTGATGCCATGCGGCGAGGGTCGTCCCGGTTCATTCTCTGCCTGCTTGGTTTCGCCGCGCTGACGGCGGGCATGGGTGCCGCGTCGGCGGATCAGGTGGCGCGGGACGCCGCCGTTCGTCTGCTCAGCCAGACCGTTCACACGCAGCGTGACGGTTCGCACCTGGCGAAACTCTTCGCGCTGCGGCAGCTCGGAGATCCCACGCTTCGGCCGCTGTTCGAGCAGATCGTCGATCACGCCGAGTGGCAGGTGCAGGTGCACGGCGTGCTCGGAATGGCGGAGGTCTCGCCGGATCGACGGCTGGATCCGCGCCTGGTTCCCCGAACCGCCGCCGCCGCCCACGATGCCATTGTGGCCAGCGCGATCGATCTCGAACTGATCGGACCGGAGGAGATCGCGCACCTGCTTGACCTCGACGAGCTGTCGTCCGTGGCGCGCATGATGCTTTACGCCGAGCGGACGCTGCAGGGCGATCTGCCCGAAGCTGAGAATATTGAACGGTTCGCCAATTCTGACCGGATCCAGGTGGCGGCGTTGGCCTCGATGCTTTTGAAGCAGCGCGGACGCGGGTATGCCCTCACGGCTCTGCAGACGCGTCTGGCGGAAGAGTCCCCGGCCCGGCGGGATCAACTGCGATTGTGGCTGCTGGAGTCAATTCGCCAGTACGAACTGGACGCCCTGTTCGACTGGGCGCGAACGATCGCATGGGACGATGAACAGCGTTCGGAACTGGTCGACGCCGCCGTCTGGACATGTCTGCATCTGCGCCCGGAGGAGAGCTTTGAACTCTGGCGACATCGGGTCCACCAGATCGAGTCCAGGGCCCGGCAGGTTCACTACATCCTCATGCTGTTCGCGACGACCGGTGAGTCGTTGGGCGAGCCGTGGGTGGCCGCGTTTCCATCCAACGGCGATCTGCTGAGTCAGCTCGCCCGGCTTGGACGCGCCAAGGCGCTCAACACCGATCGGGTGACGCCGATGCTCGCCCTGATCGACATCGGGCACGGCCGCACGAATCAGTGGCTGATGGCCGAGGCAGGCCGTCTGAGTTCGGATGAGGCGGAACGCGTCTACGCGCACATCATCGAGTCGATCGGACGGCCGGGCGGCATGCGCCCGGACCGGATCGCGCTGGCGATTGATGCGGTGGCCAGACTTTTTTCGGTCAACCCCGATCGGATCGAGACGATGATTCGTGATGAGCAGGCCACCGAAGAGATGCGTTACGTCATGCTGCTCGGCCTGCTCGAGACGCCCGATGATCGGGCCGGCCGGATTGCGGCCGAGATCGTTCAGCCGGGATTTTCCCGAACCGATTCCCTGACGCTGTTACTGGTGGCCAAGCATGCCGATGAACTGACCGAAGCGCAGCTTCGTCGGCTGGGTATGATCGTCGCCGGCGGCGGGCGCGTTTCCGAGATGGTGCGGGTCCAATCAGCGTGGTTGTATCTCAAGCACCAGCATCTGATCGATGAAACCCTGCCCGCCATTTTCTCGCCCTGAATATGCGATGGCCGCTCGACAGGAGGACCACGCCGGTGTCCGACCCGATTCCGCTTTCCATGCCTGATATCACCGACGACGAGGTGCGCCTCGTGGTCGACACCCTGCGGAGCGGGCGGCTGAGTATCGGCCCGCAACTGGAGCAGTTCGAACGTCTCGTGGCCGCACGGGCCGGTCGCCGGCACGGTGTGGGCGTGAACTCCGGAACCTCCGGCCTGCATCTCGCGCTGCTCGCGCTGGGCGTCGGGCCGGGTGACGAGGTCATCACCCCCGCATTCAGCTTCGTTGCTTCCGCCAACTGCATCGAGTACGTGGGCGCGAAACCCGTTTTCGTCGACTGCGATCCGCGCACCCTGAACATGCGCGCGGAGGATGTCGAAAAGAAGATCACCGACAAGACCCGTGCCATCGTCGGCGTGGAGGTCTTCGGCAATCCGAAGGGGATGATTCAGCTCGCAGCGCTCTCAACCAAGTACGAAATCCCCATGATCGAAGACGCCTGCGAAGGCCTCGGCGGACGATGGCGCAAGGATCCGATCGGCAAGTTCGGCCGCATCGCTGTCTTCGGGTTCTACCCGAACAAGCAAATCACCACCGG
>SKZB01000281.1 GCA_007127615.1 Phycisphaerales bacterium
CGGCGCGCCGACGCCCGCTGACCATTGCGGCTCGCACAGGTCGCCAGATGAAGCGGCGCCGGTCAGGGCGAGCAACACCGGCAAGGGAAACCAGAACCGTTTTCCCGGCCGATGGGACGACGCCCGGCGCGATGAATGCGCGACACCAATGATCATGGCGAAATCCTCCTTCGTCGAGCGGTCCCTTGGTGGACATCGATCGACGTCGACACATCGTACCCGGCGGGGGGACGGCCACACCCATTCAGAATCCGATTGATCGCCAACCGACCGGACAAGACCGGGCTTGAAATATCCAAACAAACACCTATCATTGGTGTATGGAGCAGAGATTGGTCAACCGAGATCCGGGAGGTGGCGTCTCGCGGGCGGATCTCACGGCGCTGATTGAGCGAGTCGAGTCCAAAGGAGGCGCCGGCCGGCTCGAAAGGGTACCGACCGGCCTGCCCCAGCCGCTGGATCGGTTGGAGCGCGGGGTACTGCACGAGTGGTTGTGCGGAGATGAGGCGGAGAGCGGCGGCCAGCCGTGGACGGCGCCGATCCTGGTGCTCGCGCATCTGGTGCGGATGGCGGTTGAGCGTGATGCGGCATCCGGGCAATTGATCACCTGGATCGGGCGGCGGGTGTGGCCGCAGCCGCACGTGCTGGTGAACCAGGCAGCTTCGACAGAGCCGTGGCGCGATCAACTGCTGAAGCGGTCGCTGTTAGTGGACCCGGCTTCACTCGACGACCGGCTCTGGGCGATTGATCTCTGTCTGCGCAGTGAAGCCGTCACCGTGGTCGTCGCGGATGTGAGCGAGATGCGCATGGCCCACTCGCGCCGGTTGCAACTGGCCGCGGAGACCGGCGGCGGGCTCGCGCTGCTCGCGCGGCCATATCGCGAACGGCGCGAACACTCCGCCGCGGTGACGCGGTGGCGGATCGAACCGACGCCTTCGCCGACGTGCTCGCCGCGCTGGCGGGTCGAACTCGTGCGCTGCAAAGGCGTGCAGCGCGGTTGTCGCGCGGACGCGGCCCACCCGGACGCCTCACCGCTGGAATTGGAGCATGACCATGCAGCGCATTGTCTGCGTGCAGCTCACGATGTGGCCGATCGATCGCGTGCTGCGAAGGTATCACCGGCAGAATCGCGCGAATCGATCCGCCGGACGGCATGATCTGGATCATCCGGATCATCCGGATCATCCGTTCGTGCTGTTGATCGGGCGCAAAGCGAACGCGCAGATCATCACGACGTGTTGTGAGCGATCGCGCGCGTGTGGTGTTCTTCCGGGCATGACGCTCGCCCATGCACGGGCGCTGGTGCCGAACGGTTCAAATGCCGAAGTGCTGACACCGCCCCATGAGCCGGCGCAGGATATCACTGCGCTCAAAGCCCTCGCCCACTGGGCGATTCGCTTTTCGCCGCTGGTCACGCCGGATCCGCCGGATGGTCTGCTGCTCAACGTCACCGGCTGCGCGCGGCTCTACGGCAGCGAGCCGCGCCTGCTCAAGTTGCTCCACACCGCGTTCACCCGCTTGCGATTTCGCGTGCGTCTCGCCTGCGCTCCAACCATCGGCGGCGCCCGGGCCGTTGCCCGCTACGGCGAGCAGCCCAACGCCATCATCCAACCGGGCGAAGAGCGCGATGCCCTCGGTCCACTGCCCATCGAATGTCTCCGTCTTGACCCTGAGATCATCCGGGGGCTGCACGAGGTCAACATCGACCGCGTCGATCACCTGCTGGCCATCCCCCGCCGGGAACTCACGGCCCGCTTCGACCGGCATCTGCTCCGCCGGCTCGATCAGGCGCTGGGACGGGTCACGGAAATCATCGAGCCGATTCGGCCGCCGGAGCCGATGATCGTCGAGCGCGTTTTCGACGGCCCGGTGCGCAAGCTCGAAGCGATTCTGCTCGCCGCCCGCGAACTGATCGATGCGTTATCGCGATGCCTGCTCGAGGATGAAGCCGGCGCGATGCATCTGCGATTGACGCTGAAGCGCAGCGATGTCTCGCCACTCGCGCTCGAACTCAGACTCAGTCATCCCAGCCGCGATGCGAAACATCTCTGGTCACTCTTGGGGCCGAAGGTTGAGAACGCCAACCTCGGCTTCGGTGTCGAAGAGATCACGCTGCGCGTGCTGCAATCGCGGCGCCTCGAACACGACCAGACCGAATCGCCCTGCGGCTCGAACGTGCAGCAGATCAAACAGCTCAACCATGCGGCCGGAACGTTGATCGACACGCTCTCCCACCGACTCGGACCGGATCGCACGCTGATTCTGCGGGCAAGCGAATCGCATCGACCGGAGCGGGTCGCGGAGCGCCGTACCGCGATGGATGGTGGCATGCAGGCGCCGGCCATGGGCGAGCTGACCCCGGATGATCGGCCCTCGATTCTGCTCGCGCAGCCCGAGCGCATCGATGTCATGGCGATGACCCCCGACGGTCCGCCGTACTGGCTGCGCTGGCGCGGCATCGCGCACGAACTGATGAGCGCCCACGGCCCGCAGCGCATCGCCGGGGAGTGGTGGCGGGCGCTGGTGCGCTCCGGCGAGGATCGGGCGACGCGCGATTACTACCGGGTGCAGGATGGGAACGGCCGTTGGCTCTGGATCTACCGCTCGGTGAGAACCAACCGCAAGGCCGCTTCCGGGGGCTCTTCCGGGGGCTCTTCCGGGGCGGCTTCCGGGGGCTGGTTTCTGCATGGATTCTGGACCTGAGCGATGCCGGAGCGACCCGACCCCGACAAAAGGCCGCATCCGTTTGCGGAATTCTGGCGCGAGCCGATGCTGCGATCGATGCAATCGATGCATGGTGGCGAAGATAGCGCCGAATCACCGGGGCGGGAAGGCGCCCGGGGCGGTGAGGATCCGGGCACGGGGTGTTCGTACGCTGAACTTCATGTCACGAGCAACTTCACGTTTCTGACCGGAGCGAGTCATCCGGAGGAACTCGTTGAACAAGCGGCATCGCTCGGCGCAAGGGCGATCGCGATCACCGATGTGAACTCGCTGGCGGGGATCGTCCGCGCTCATGTGGCCGCGAAGCAGGTCGGCATCCAACTGATCGTCGGGTGTCATCTCCGGCTGCATGTCGATGAGGATCCACTCGGCGAGCCGTCCCTTTCGATCCTCGTCTATCCGGCGCACCGCGCCGCCTACGGCCGGCTCTCGCGCCTGCTGACGCTCGGCAAGCGCCGCGCCCCGAAGGGCGAATGCCACCTCTGGCTGCACGATCTGATCGAACACGAGAAAGAACTGCTCGCGGTGGTCATCCCGCCGCGCGAACTGGATCAATCCTTCCTCGAAATCGTCGAAGGATTGCGGCGGATCTTCACCGGTGACCGCCTTTCCCTTGCCGCCTCTGCGCTCTACGGCCGGGACGACCGCGATCGCCTTCAACAACTCGCCTCGCTCACCGAGCACACGCGCGTGCCGCTGGTCGCGACCAACGATGTCCACTACCACGTTCCCGGAAGACGGCTGCTCCAGGACGTGATCACCTGTATTCGCGGCGGCTGCACGATCGAGCAGGCCGGACTGCGGCTCTTTCCCCATGCCGAGCGATACCTGAAATCGCCCGAAGAGATGGATCGCCTCTTTGCCGGCTATCCCCGCGCCATCGCCCGCACCATCGAGATCGCCGGGCGCACGCGCGACTTTTCACTCGATCAGCTTCATTATCAGTATCCCGATGAGATTGTGCCTCCCGGCTTCTCGCCGCAGGAGCATCTGGAAAATCTCACCTGGGCGGGCGCGGTGGAGCGATACGGAGGGCGTGACGAAATCACGGAGTTACGAAGGAACGAAGAACATGAAAAACAAGGAGAACCGCCGCACCTCGTCACTCCGTCACTCTGTCACTCCGTCACTTCATCATCCATCCCTCCCAAAGTCCGCGCGCAGATCGAGCGTGAACTTTGCCTCATCGATGAACTGAACTACGCGCCGTATTTCCTCACCGTCCACGACATCGTCGGCTTCGCGCGCTCGCGTCATATCCTCTGTCAGGGCCGCGGCGCAGCGGCCAACTCCGCGGTGTGTTTCTGCCTCGGCATCACCTCGGTCGATCCCGACCGGATCAACATGCTCTTCGAGCGGTTCATCTCCCGGGAGCGCAACGAGCCGCCGGATATCGACGTCGACTTCGAGCACGAGCGGCGTGAGGAAGTCATTCAGTACATCTACCGCAAGTACGGCCGGGACCGGGCCGCCCTCACCGCCGAGGTCATCACCTACCGCGGCCGCAGCGCGGTGCGCGAGGTCGGCAAGGTACTCGGGCTGTCGCTGGATGCGGTCGATCGGCTCGCCCGGGATGTCGACTGGTGGTCGGACGACGTCGGTCGGGCGAACCGCCTGCGCGAGATCGGCTTCGATCCAGGCGACCCCACCATCCGCGCGGTCGTGCATCTCTCCAACGAGATCGTCGGCTTTCCGCGCCATCTCTCTCAGCACGTCGGCGGTTTTGTGATCTGCAATCAACCCCTCTGCGAGATCGTCCCCATCGAGAACGCCGCGATGGATGATCGCACGGTCATCGAATGGGACAAGGACGACATCGATGCGATGGGGATGCTGAAGGTGGATGTGCTGGGATTGGGGATGTTGACGTGTATACGTAAATGTCTGGGGATGATTCAGGGGTGGAGCAAGGGCACGGAGGCACGGAGGCACGGAGGCACGAAGGGGGTGGGCCGGGCAGGTCCGGAAATGGCAAGTCATGTGGGCATGAAAGGAGATGAACATGAGCGGGATCAGGACATTTCGGGATCTGATTGCGTGGCAGAAGGGGATGGATCTGGTCCGGTCCGTGTACCGAATCGCAACCGCGATGCCGGAAGAGGAGCGGGCCGGCCTGACAAACCAGATGCGCCGTGCCGCGATCTCGATCCCGTCGAACATCGCCGAGGGATACGCGCGGAAGAGCACGAAGGATTACCTGAAGTTCCTTCGGACCGCGCGCGGATCGCTTGCAGAGCTGGCGACCCAGTACGAACTGATCACGACCATGAACCTCGTGCCCGAGAATCCGGAGCTCAACTACCAGCTGACCGAAGTCGACCGCGTCCTCCAGGGACTCATCCGCAGTATCGAACGCAAACTCCAGTAGACACCGGCGCACCACCCACCCCCCCCCCCCC
>SKZB01000433.1 GCA_007127615.1 Phycisphaerales bacterium
CCGTCGTAGCCGGCGTGGTTGAGCAGACGGAGAATCGCTTCGAAATCGATCCGGCCGCGGCCGGGAGAGCGGAAGTCCCACGCGCGGGCGGGGTCGCCGAACTCGGTGTGGCCGCCGAAGACGCCGGCCGCGACCGGTCTGTCCGACCACCAGACATCCTTGACGTGCATGTGCGCGATGCGGTCCGCGAAGGCATGGATGAAGCCGAGGTAGTCAACGCCCTGGTAGGCGAGGTGCGAGGGATCGTAGTTGAAGCGGAACCGCGGATGATGATCGATCGCTTCCAGAGCGCGCTGCGTGGAGACCAGGTCGAAGGCGATCTCGGTCGGATGCACTTCCAGGGCGAAGGAGATCTCGTGATCCTCGAACGAATCGAGAATCGGCGTCCAGCGCCGGCTGAAATCCTCAAACCCGGCTTCGATCACTTCCGCAGGAACCGGCGGGAAGGGATAGAGCAGGTGCCAGATGGAGGATCCGGTAAAGCCGTTGACGACGGCCGGGTGGCCAGAGTCCGGACCGCAGTCAAAGAACCGCCGCGCCGCCGCCGCCGTGTCGACCATCTCCTGCGCGGCCCGCTGCCGGACGCCTTCGGGATCGCCGTCTTTCCAGACATGTCCGGGCACCAGGGACTGGTGTCTCGCATCGATCAGATCACACACGGCCTGACCGACCAGGTGGTTGCTGATCGCGCCGCACGAGAGGTTGTGCCGGGAGAGCAGTTCCCACTTTCGCTTGCAGTAGTCATCATCCGCCAGGGCCTGCTGCACATTGAAGTGATCGCCCCAGCAGCAGAGTTCGAGGCCGTCGTAGCCGAAGGAGGCGGCCTTGGCGGCCATGGTCTCCAGCGGAAGGTCGGCCCACTGGCCGGTGAAGAGCGTTATGGGGCGATGGGTACTCATGAGTCGATCACGATACTTCATCAAGTGAGATTGCGCAGCGGCTTTCCGCGGAGATCAGCGCCGCTTCGAGGACGCGCTGTGTCTCGTAGGCATCGGCAAAGTCCGGGAGCGGCACCTCCGGCGCCTGGCCGCCGAGCGTGCGCAGGATGTCGGCCGCCATGTTCACGAAGCCGTGCTCGTAACCGAGCAGGTGCGCATCCGGCCACCAGTTCTCCACGTAGGGGTGCGCGCCGGCATGGGTACACATGATCCGGCGCCACCCGTCGGTCCGGGGCTTGTCCGCCGCGTCGTAGAACCACAAGACGTTCATATCCTCGAACGAGAAGCGGATCGCTCCGCGCTCACCGTTGATCTCGATGGTGTTGTCGTTGAGCCGCCCGGTGGCGAGTCGTGAGGCTTCAAAGCTGGCGACCGCGCCGCCGCTCATGGTGCTGAGAAAATTGACGCAGTCATCGACATCGCTGCGATGCTCACTGCCGTCCTCGCCCGTGCGTTCGGTGATGAACGTGCGCGCGACGGCCCCGTGCACCTCGGTGACTTCCTCCCCGGTCATGAACCGGGCGAGGTCGACGATGTGCGCATTGAGGTCGCCGTGGGCGCCGCTGCCGGCCCGCGACCGGTCGAAGCGCCAGACCATCGGCGTGTCGGGCCCGCCCCAGCTCTGCAGGTAACGCGCGCGGACGTGATACAGCCGGCCGAGCGCGCCCTCTGCGATCAGCCGGTGCGCGAACGCCGCCGCGGGACAGCGTCGGTAATTGAACCAGACGAAGCTGCGCGCGTCCGATGCGGCCGCCGCATCGCGCATCATCCTCGCTTCTTCCAGATTTCGCGCCAGCGGTTTCTCGCATGCGACGTGCTTGTGCGCTTCCAGCATCGCGATCGCGTGCTCCGCATGCAGATCGTTCGGCGTCGCGATATCGACGAGATCGATCTCCCGGTCCTGCGCGATCTCCCGCCAGTTCACCGTCCACTTCCGCCATTGCCACGTCCGCGCGAACTCGGCCAGGCTGGCGGCATCCCGGCCCGCGATCGTATGGAGCACCGGAGTCGCCGGAAGCCGGAAGAATTTCGGCGCCTGCGACCAGGCATTGCTATGAGCCCGGCCCATGAACTTCTGGCCGAGCAGCGCGACCCGGACCGTTTCCTTCTCCCTGTTTTCATGCATGGAACGGGTATAGTAGCGGCACTGAAGGCGTCCGGGGTACCGAACGAAAGGAGCGGACCGCGATGACCGAGCTGACCACAGGCGTGACCAAAGGACTGTTCGTGATGCTCGCGCCACTCGCGACGATTGTCGCATTCATCGGGCTCTTCCCCGGCCCATCTTCCGGCCATTGTGATGAGCCGCCTCCGGCCGGTGAAGAAACGTCCGAGCCATCCCGCGTGCTCGTTCTGATCGGAGGCGGCTACCACGACTTTACCCGGAACACCGCTGCGCTCGCCGAGGGAATCGAGGCCCTGGATGGAGACCGCTTCGACCTTCACATCGTCGGCATGGGCGGAACCGACGTCGAACCGGAGCGGTTGCGTCACACGATCGACTTCTCCCGGGCCAATCTCTTTGAACCGTACGACGTCATCGTCGCCCATCACCAGGGCACCTTTGATGAGTTCACCGAGGAGGTGAAATCACAACTGCTGAGTTTCATCCGTCGTGGCGGCGGCTACGTGGCGATCCACAGCGCCGCCGATTCGCACCACGGCTGGGACGCCTACGACCACATGCTCGGCGGGCGGTTTGAGTCGCACCCGCCCTTCGGCGAGATCTCCGTGCGGGTCGAGGTGAGCGATCACGCGATCACGCGCGACCTGCCGCCGGAGTGGACGCTGCGCGATGAGTTCTATCACCTCACCGGCGTCGATGAACAGAAGATGCTCGTACTCATGCGCGGCCGGAGCCCCGGCGACCCCGAGGATGCGCCGCAACGACCGGTCACCTGGGAGAGGCAGTACGGTTCCGGGCGCGTCTTCTATACCATCCTCGGCCACGGCATCGAGACCCATACCGAACCGCGCTTTCACCGGCTCATTCAGAGCGCGATTGCCTGGGCGGCCGAGGCACCGGAACCGGACGACGAGGGAAGTTACGAACTCTTTGACGGCCGCAGCCTCGACGGCTGGTCGATGACCGGGCCGGGAGAGTTCACCATCGAGAATCCCGGCGACGACGGCGTGCTGCTTGCCACCGGCGGGATGGGCATGCTGTGGTACCACGAGCGGCGCTTTGGGGATTTCGAGCTCACGATCGACTGGAAGGCCGAGGCGCCGGAGGACAACTCCGGCGTCTTCGTCCGCTTCCCCGAGCCGCCCGACTCGCCGTGGGATGCCGTGCACCGGGGACATGAGATTCAGATTCTCGATGCCGCCGAAGGCAAGCAGATGACCGGCGCGATCTACAACCACGCCCCGGCGACGAAACTCGCGTCCCATCCGGCGGGTCAGTGGAATACCTTCGTTATCACGGTGGAGGGTGATTCGTACACGGTCGTCCTCAACGGAGAGACGGTCTGCTCCTGGACCGGCCCGGCGGATCGACACGGGCGCGAAGGGTACGTCGGACTGCAGAATCACAGTTCACCGGTGCGGTTCCGGAATGTCCGCGTCCGGCCGCTCGGGGAGGGACGGGTGAAGTGACGGAGGAGAGGCACGGAGGCACGGAGGCACCGAGGCACGGAGGGGAGCATCAAGGCGTCCGGGGCGGGATGCCACTTCCAGCGCGCGCAGCGAGTCGGCATTGGGGGCGAAGACTCGGAGGACGCGTCGTTCTGCTCCCCGCTTTACAGCAGGAGCAGCGCGTGGAACGTCTCCCGCGCGGTCGGTCGCCAGCAGGTGGTCACTCGGCGGCGCCTCACGACTTCGCGCCGGCGACCTCCCGGGACGGCTCCGCCGCCGCGGACTCCATCGGGACGGGAATGCGGCTCTGGATACACGCAAACCGGTTCGCGACGAAAGCGCCGTCCGTGAGCGTCGCGTTGCCGGCGGGATTGAGACCCGACACGTGGAAGTCGCTGAACGCCGCGGACTGGTTGACGAAGATGTGCCCCGTCAGGTTGCACGAAACCGGCACCCCGGCGGTGGTCATCGCGCGCACCGTCCGGTCGAGCACCGCTTCATCCGTCGAATACACGCCGCAGGTGATCGCACCGAGACAGATCGCGCTCGACCGCGCGAGTTCAATCGACTGCTCGGTGGAATCGGTCGCGACGAGATAGATGATCGGGCCGAACATCTCGCGCATGTAGAGGTCTTTCTGCGCGGCATCGACCTTGAGAACAACCGGCGAATGCTGACGGGCGTCCTTGAACATTTCGTTCTCGACGCGGCCGGAATCGCGCAGGATCTCTCCGCCGTCCTTCTTCGCCTGCGCAATGCGTTCGACCGTGGCGGGGTTCTGGATCGCGCCGAGGACTTCGACCGCGCGTTTCGGTTCGCCGAGGAACCAGTCCACCGCCTTGACGAAGGCGGCGGCGACCTCATCGAAGCCCAGACGCTCACCGCCCACCTCGATACCGTCCCGGGGAATGTAGATGTTCTGACTGGTCGTGCACATCTGGCCGGAATAGAGCGAAACGGTGAAGGCGAGGTTGCCGGTGACGGCCTTGAGATCCTGGACCGAGTCGATGATGAGCGAGTTGACGCCCGCCTTTTCGGTGAAGACGACGGCCTGTTTGGCGTTCTGTTCAATCCACTCGCCGAAATCACTCGAACCGGTGTAGTCGATGATCTTGACATCGAAGTTCGTGCAGAGTTCCTTCGTGATCGGCGCATCCGCGGCGTCGGCGAGAAGCAGCGCGAGGTTGGGATCGAAGTCGTTCTCCGCCAGAACTTCGCGGATGACATCGACGGTGATCGCCAGCGGCAGAACCGCGCCGGGGTGCGGCTTCACGATGGTGGCGTTGCCGGTGGCGAGGTTGGCGAAGATCGCGCCGTAGCTGTTCCACGTCGGGAAAGTGGAGCAGGCGATGACCGCCCCGATACCGCGCGGCACGATGTGGAAGGTTTTCTTCAGATTGACGTAATCGGTCTTGCTGACCTGCTTGGTCCACGTACCGTCGCGCGTGTGGCGGTTCATCTCCTGCCAGGCGTAGGCGACGCCTTCGAGACCGCGATCCTGCGCGTGCGGCCCGCCGGCCTGGAAAGCCATCATGAACCCCTGCCCGGTCGTGTGCATCACGGCGTTGCCGAGTTCGAAACTGCGCTGGTTGAGCCGTTTGAGAATTTC
>SKZB01000291.1 GCA_007127615.1 Phycisphaerales bacterium
CGAACGGATCGCCGAGGAAATTGACCCATTCCATGCGGTGCGCCCACGCACCGACGGCCATGACCGTATCGGCGTCGGCGGGGCGGCCGAGGGTGTAGTTCGGATCTGCACCTTCAAAGTACGCCCAGCCCGTGCTGATCTGGTAAAGATGCACTTTCGGCGTGACGCCGCTTTCGGCCGTGTTCTTGAGGCGCAGCGTGTAGGTCTTTGCCCCGCCGGCCGCGACGGAGGCCTCAAGGGAGTACACGCGCGACTTGGTATCGCGCGGGCTGATGGAAAAGCTGCCTTCATTGAGCTGATCGCCGCCGAATGAACCATTGTCTTCACCCGGGAGGAACGGATCGCCCGGGTCCGGCGGTCCCGACACCAACTCCAGCTCGATGTTGGGATCGACATCATCCGGCTCATCACGCCAGATGACGCGGAAGGAAATCGTGGGGTTCCACGCCTCCTCATCGTCCGGATTCTGAAGGGTCATCGTGACATTCTCAGACGCCTCGCCGGGCGCAAGATCAACCGAATAGTGCCGGCCGGAGCCGCCGGCATTGCCGGCGGAACAGAAACCCAGGACGCCCGCTTCGAATGCGGCATCGTACGCCTGGGACATGTTGCTGCTGCCGTCGATCACCACGCCGAAGGAGCCGTAGCTCATCGTGAAGATGTCGACGCCGACCTCTGCCGCACGGTTGATGGCCTTGATGATCGCCGCTGCCGAAGCGTTGCCGTTCGTGTCGTTGCCAATCTTGTAAAAGTACAGATCCGCATCCGGCGCGCCGCCGACGAAGTGGCCGTTCGACTGCGCGCCGCTGCCGACCACGGTGCCCGTCACGTGCGTACCGTGCATGATCACGGTGTTCGACACGTCGGTGCTCCAGTCATCGACATCGTGCCCCGACGTGACATCGAACGTTTCGATCGGCTCGGGCAGGTCCGGGTGGGTCAGATCGAGACCGCTGTCCGCCACGGCGATGCGAATGCCCGCGCCCCGTGTGATGCCGATCCCCGTGGCGCCCAGATGCATCTTCGGGATGTCAAGGAGCGGCAGGGCCAGGTCGTGCTGAGGCTCCACCAGCGTCTCCGCGGAGGTGACGCGAACAATGGTTTCATCCTCGCGCAGATCATCCAGGGCCGCGTAGTCGATCGAGGCGAGATAAAACCCATGGGGATGCCGTCCGGGGACGGGCGGGACATATTGCGAACGGTGGATGCGCACGCCGCGCTCCCGCCACGCATCGATCTCAGCGTCATCAAGTGTTCTGCGGAGATAAATCGTACCCAGCTCACCATCCATTCGTTCCGGCTCAATGCCCGCATGCCGCAACAGTTCCTGACGCTCTGCGGCCGGAAGGGTCGCCGCTCGTTCCTTGATGCGCTGGTGATGGAGAATCTCACCGCAGATCACCCGGCACCACTCAGTCGTGTCGGTCGTGGTGCCGGTCTGGCCGGCGGCCGGTCTCCCGCCGTCTGCGGGAGATGTGCCCGCCGCCAGCAGGACCATCAGCACCCACGCCAGACCGGCCAGCCCGGCAGCGGGGCGCCATTCAGTCGGGCGCACGATTGGTCGGAACCCGGGCGATGACAAACCAGAGGTAATTGAATTCTTCATGACGGGAGGAGGCCATTCGGGTTGAATGATGTCAGGTTGGATGATGGCTTTCGTTCGCATTCGATTCGGTTGGTTTCGGACCACACGCGAGCAGACATCTTCCTCCGGCGTGGCCTCGACCGAAGCGAATCGGGCCACGTCACGCGACTCCGAAGGGGGCGCTTCAGTATGTAGTCTGTCCTCAAGCGGGGCCGGATCAATCACTTTCTTCCGACTTTTCGGAACGGACCAGGCCGATTGCCGGACGCTTTGCTCAGGTTCGACGGCCCGCATGGACGATTGTCTGACGGGGAACGGACCTGTTATCCTCGTCATTCGGTGAAGCGGGATCGGTCTGCGAACGGTCGGCCCCTCTATCACCGGCGTCGAGTTGGACCGCACTCTGCCCAGCGGGCCCGCGGCCCGTCGGTTGAACAGTTGCCCGAGCTCCCGTGTGTATTGAGGTATGACATGAAAGTAGATCGGCGCTGCAAGAACATCACCGGATTGAGTGCGACGTGCATGTCGCTTCTGTTCATCCTCGCTCTGCCGATGCCGGGAAGCGCGATGCCATTCGCGCCCGGCGCCGCGGAGAACCGGGATGAGCGACCGGTCACACCGCCCGAGCCGACCCTCCCGCCGGCCGGTTCCCTCGGCGATCAATCCGAGGTTCATGCGCCGCAGCGGATGCTCCTGCGGGAAGGCAGCGTTGCCACGCAGGTGCGGGGCCGGGTCACCCGGAGCGAAACGACCGGCCGCTGGCACTTCGAAATCGATGCTCCGGATTCGGAGGTGCCGGTCTATTCACTGATCCTGCTGCCGAACATCTATCTGGGAGAGATGCAACAGGTTCTGACCGGTGCCGGGGGCCAGGAGGTCATCTTCGAGATCACCGGCGAGATCACGGTTTACGACCAGGAGAACTACCTGCTGACCCACGCCCCGCCGCGCGTGATTTCGCACGCCATGCCTCGCGCGCCGGAGCGAGAGCGCGATCTCCGGCCGCGTTCCGATCGGGAAGGACAGCGCTCCGCCGAAGAACTCATGCGCGAAATGCGCGAGCGGGCGGGCGAAACCGCCCGGCGGCCGGAGATCGAAGCCGATACCGTCGCCCGGGACGAACGGCTGGCCCCGGAAGGGACGTTGATCCTCTACCGGCGTGTGCGGCTGGCGCGCGGCGCGGGCGGTGCATGGCGGGCGGTGTTTGAAGCCGACGCTTCGGGCCAGAGTGATCCGCCGATGACGCTCCTGCCGTGCCTGCTGCTGGAACGGCTCGAAGCGCGGGCGCGACGGACCGGTGGGCGGGAGCCGCTCCTGATCAGCGGTCGCGTCACCAGCTACAACGGCCGAAATTATCTCTTGCCCACCAGTTTCCATCTGCCGCGCAACCGAACGGAGTTGATGCCCTGACCGAAAGGGCGGCCGTGCGCGCTGATGCGCACCGGCGGGAACTCCGCCGCCCAATCGCTACCATTCACGGTCGTGACGCCGTCCGATGAACCGCCGATCATGCCCGATCCCACCGATGCTGCGACAACGTTTCTCGGCTGGGAGGCGATGGACCTTCCGCTGCTGCTTCTGCTTCCGTTTCTCCTGTTGATCAGCGCGTTCTTTTCCGGCTCCGAAACGGCGCTGTTCAGCATGACCGGCACCGAGCGGATGCAACTGCGCCGGAGCGGATCGATCGTCAGCCGCGCGGTCGAAGCGCTGCTGTCAGACCAGCGCATGCTGCTCATTACCGTTCTGCTGGGCAACATGACGGTCAACGTGCTCTACTTTGTCATCAGTTCCGTGCTCACGATGCGGGCGGAGGTCGGCGTGGCGGGCGGCCTGATGCTCGCGCTGTTGACCCTGCTGGCAATCGTGTTGCTCGGCGAGGTCCTGCCGAAGATGCTGGCCAACTCCAAGCGGCTCGTATTCGTTTCGCTGATCGCGCCGCCGCTTTTCACGCTGCACCGATTGATCACGCCGCTGCGGCTGGTGCTCGATGCGTTGATCGTGACGCCGCTGAGCCGGCTGACCGCGCCGTCGGAAGCGCCGCCGGTGTTGAGTGAGGACGAGCTGCGCACGTTGCTGGAGATCTCCGGTGAGCAGGGGGTGATCGACGCGGAGGAGCAGCGGATTTTGCTCGACGTGATCTCTCTCAGCCGTCTCAAGGTGCGCGACGTCATGACGCCGCGCGTGCGCATGGTCGCCGTCCCCATTCACGCCACGCCCGATCAGGTGCGCGAGCTCGCGCGGGAAAGCGGTCACGGAAAACTGCCGGTGTACCGCGGCGACGTCGATGAAATCATCGGTCTGTTACCGGTGAAGCGTTTTCTGCTCGCCGCGCGAGACCGCCGCATCGCCGTCCGCCGCATCATGGACCCACCGCGCTTCGTGCCGCTCCACGCCTCGCTGGAGCAGGTGCTGGAGCAGTTTCGAAAGTGGAAATCGCGCACCGCCATTGTCGTGGATGAATTCGGCGGCACCGCGGGACTGATCACGCTCGAAGATGTCATCGAACGACTCGTCGGAGATCTCGTTTCCAACGAAGAGCCCGATGTCGATCCGCCGCGCCGACTCTCACCCACGTGCTGGGAAGTGGACGGCGATATGAGCGTGCACGACTGGGCCGAAGCGTTCGGATACGCCGCCGGCATGCCCCACGTCTCGACCGTCGGGGGGCTCATCATCGATCGACTCGGGCGCGCGCCAAACGTCGGCGACCGGGTGGCGCTGGGCAATCTTGAGCTGGAAGTCCTGGAAGTCGACCGGGTCCGCGTGCAGCGCGCGAAACTCACCCTACATCCGCACACGATCGACATTGAGCATCGATCCACCGATTCTTCCGGCGGGAGAGGTGCGCGATGAACTACGAACTGCTCGGCGCGATCATCCTCGCGGCAATCGGCATCGGCCTCAGCGCCCTCTTCTCCGGTCTGGAGACCGGGTTGTACACCCTGAATCGGGTGCGGTTATCGATCCGCGCCGATCAGGGGGAGCGTCTGGCCCTCATGCTGCGGAAGGTGATGACTCCTCCGAATCGCATGTTGTCCACCCTGCTGATCGGCAACAATATCGCGAACTACGCGGGCAGTTTCGGCCTCGCGCTGATCCTTGACCATTACGGCATGTCGCCCGTGCAGGCGATCATCGTCAACGCCTGTATTCTGGTTCCGCTGCTGTTCATTTTCGGAGAAACCCTGCCGAAGGACTTCTTCCGGACCTACACCGATCGGTGGTCCTATTTCTTTGCGCCTTTCCTGCGCGGCTCGGAACGGCTGTTGACCTGGACGGGGCTCAATCCGTTGACGCAGGGATTCGGCGACTTTGCCGGCTGGCTCTTCGGAGCCGGCGACGGCGCAGCGCGGACCGCGCGCCAGCGCATGAGCCAGTTGATCAAAGAGGGCGCCACGGTGGGGCTGATCTCCGAAGCGCAGACCACGCTCGCCGATCGCGCCCTGGCCATGCGGGAGATGAAGGTGGAATCCGAGATGGTGCCGTGGCCCCGGGCGACGACCCTGCCGATCGACGCGGGTTCGGCCCAGCG
>SKZB01000349.1 GCA_007127615.1 Phycisphaerales bacterium
CAGGTCGGGGCGCACGCTGAGAATCTGGCCGAGCTTGATGAACAGCGGACCGAGATCCTCCAGCGCCTTGCGGAGGCGCACTTCGATGGGGAGTCGTTCGATCTCCTCATTCGGCCCGGAGCGCGAGAAGAAGCGCCGGCCCTTCTGCAGCAGCCGATCGAGATTCAGCTCCTGAATGATGTTGTTGAAGCCGTATCCGATCAGGACGCCGAGAATTTCCCGGGCGCGGCGAATGTTGCGGATGGTGCGGCGGATCGCACTGGGAGATTTCATAGGATCGGTAATGTATCAGGACCGGCGCGATGACCCGGTCGGCGGCTCGCCCACCGGCAGGGTGAGGACCGGTCGCTCGCCGGGCGGAATGAGCATCTTGGCGTCCGGCGCGCTCGGTCGCACCACCGTGTCGCTCCGATTGATCCGCGATGCGGTTGATTCACGCGGCGGGATCGGGCCGAGCACCAGCTCGCCCTCGAACCGCGCGCCGGGCAGGATGCGCACCGCTTCGGCGTGCAGATGGCCGGTGACGATCGACCGCGGGTCGAGCTGCGCCAGTCCACGCACTTCGACCGTTCCGGCAAGGCGGCCCTGCACGATCAACTCGCCGCAGTCGATCGTGCCGCGTAGCGAGCCCTTGCGGTTGATGTGCACCACGCCCATCGTGCTGATGTTCTCCGAGATGCTGCGGGCGATGAGACAATCGCGGAACTCGATGCGATTGGCGCAGTGGGGGCACTTGAGCGTGAGCGCTTTGCGCGACGCCTCGAACGCGCCCTCACAGTAAGGGCAGCGCAGCGGTCGACTGGGAAAGACGGGGTTCAGCCGTGTTTCCCGGTTCGGACGTGAGAGCAGACCTCGCAGCATCGCCATGGGCGGGAATCCTCAGCATCTTCTCCCGACCACCCCCCGGGGTGTACGCCCTTCTCGTGCCACAGCGCCGGGACGGCTTACGCCTTGGCGCCGTTACTGCGGGAAAGCATTTCGCTGCGCCGGCGGAGCAGACCGCTGACCGGACGCGATGACGGCTGGGGGGCCGTTTCAATCTCCGCAGCTTCCTCACCCGCGTCATCGTGGCCGCGATCGTCCGCCTCCGCGGGGGCGGCGGCGCGGGTCGCGCTGATGGAACGATTTTCGGCGGCCTGGCGCGTCTCCGGCAGATCATCGAGCGCTTCGGGACCAATGTAGACCTCGCCGCGATAGATCGCGCCCTCGCTGATGGCAATGACCTTCGCGCGAAGGTTGCCGACAAGCGTGGCGGAAGAGTCGATTTCGATCTTGCCGCAGGCGATGTTGCCTTCGATGTGGCCGCTCATTTCGAGAACATCGTCGCAGCGGACATCACCCTGGATGCGGCCGAGGATGGACATGCTGCCCGCCTGAACGTTGCCGCGAACATTGCCGTCCTCGCCGATTTCAATGCGGCCGGAGGCCTCGACGTCACCTTCGATGGTGCCGAGAATGACCGCATCGCCGTCGATGCTGATATCGCCTCGAATCTGGCAGGCGGGGCCGAATACCGTCGGCTGGGCGGCCGTGTCAGTGTGCTGGGTCATCAGACCTGATCTCCGTTCCTTGGAATGCAGGGTAGGACATCCATGTCGCCACCGGGACTCGGCTCCGCCGGTCCGCGTTCTGATAATCTCGGCCCGGATCATGGTGATGCATGAAGAATGACCCAAAAAACGATCGCGACGTGATACCCGGACAAACGCCGCACGACCTCCCCGCGTCCCGTCCGAAAGAGCGGCCACGCTGCGACCCGGCGACCGCGTCCCGGAGACGCATGATCCAATTGCCGGTTGACCGCGCGCGACGGGCGCACGAATCAGAAGCAGAATCCGTCAATTCGTGACCAGCGTCCCCACGCTTTCGCCGGTGACGACGCGGCGGATGTTGCCTTTCTTCTTGAAGTCGAACACGATCACGGGCAGGTTGCGCTCCATGCACATCGACAGTGCGGTCAGGTCCATCACGCCGAGCTGCTTTTTCACCGCTTCGGCGAAGGTGAGCCGATCGTACCGCGTCGCGCTGGCATCCCTTTTCGGATCGGCGGAATACACGCCGTCGACTTTGGTCGCTTTGAGAACGATATCGGCGTTCAACTCCGCACCGCGCAGCGCGGCGCAGGTGTCGGTCGTGAAGAACGGGTTGCCGGTACCGGCGGCGAGGATGAGGACCCGACCCTTCTCGAAGTGGCGCAGGGCGCGGGCGCGGATGAAGGGTTCCGCCACGGCGGGAATGTCAATCGCGCTCATGAGCCGCGCGGGCTGGCCGAGGTTTTCGATCGCTTCGCGCAGCGCAACGCCGTTGATGACGGTGCCGAGCATGCCCATGTAGTCGGCGTTGGACTGGGCGATCGTGCCGGTCTCGGCGAGCTGGCCGCCGCGAATGATGTTGCCGCCGCCGACGACGATGGCGATCTGGGGGCGGCCGGATGCGTCGGGGGTGTCCGCATCGCCACTTCGCACGGCATCGACAATTTCCTGCGCGATATGGCCGAGTTCATCGGGATCGATCCCGAATTCGCCGGGCTTGCTGAAGCTCTCACCGCTGATTTTGAGAATGATCCGACGGTACGGCTGGTGTGGGGCGTCCGGCATGATTGAGCGATTCCTCCGATGACTGGCGTCATTGGACTGTCCGCTGCGCGATCGGTCAAGGGCGGTCGCCGCGTCAATCCGCGCCTCATCGCCCGCGCCCGCCGGTTCGACCGTTGCTCAGAACCGATATACTGCCCGGCGCGAGTGCGGAACTTCCCGGCCGCGGAGACGTATCATTTCATGGTGTCACCGACCCCGCCGACAACTTCGCCGAAGCTGGACGAGCTGCGCAGGCAGGTGCAGTCGTTGCGGCAGACGGTGCATCGGTTGAGCGTGGAGCGGGAGATGCGGTCGCGGCGGCGCCGGCGTCGCCTGCTGGCGGTCGGACTCGCGGTCTCACTCGTGCTTCATTTTGCGCTGCTGCTGTACTTCGCGATGATCTCCCGCGCGGGTGACGGTCCGGGCGGGCCGGCTGCGGATGAGTATCAGTTTGCGCTGGTTTTCGATGAGCCGCTGACCACGGCGGAGACGAGCGGGCTGGACGAACTCGATCTCGATCCCAGCGAGGAGTTGCTCTCGGAATTGACCGACGCGAGCGACGATGCGCTGGCCGATGCGCCGGCCGCGGCGGATCTTGCCGCCGAGGGCGTGGGGGCGATCGAAACGCTCGGCGGCGCCGGCGACGGCGGGACGGACGGGACGCTGGCCGGCGGGGCGGGGACGAGCTATTTCGGCATCGAAGCGGAAGGCAGCCGTTTTCTCTACATCGTCGATCGCTCGGGATCGATGATGTTCGGTGAGCGGATGGAGATCGCCATGCGCGAACTGCGTGAGTCGATCGAGTCGCTGCCCGACTACACCTCGTTCCGGGTGATCTTCTTTTCATCGGACCTGCTCGAGCCGGACTTCCAGCGCGGCTGGACGCGGGCGACGGGCGCGAACATTCGGCGGTATCTCAATTGGCTCGATCGCGTCGATCCGGGGGGCGGAACGAATCCCCGGCCGGCGTTTCTTCTGGCCTTCGAGATGCGGCCGCGGCCGGATGTGATTTTTTTCATGACCGACGGCATCATTCCCGATCTCAGCGCGGAGGAAATCAGCGGCATCAATCAGCGCGGAGATCGCGTGGTGATTCACACGATTGCCTTCGGCGATCAGGGCAGTGAACAACTGCTGCGGCAGATCGCGCGCGATTCCCGCGGGCAGTACCGGTACGTTTCCGATGGAGGACGGTGAGATGACGGCCACCTGCCGAGCCATCCTCGTATCAGGATTTGCGATCATGCTGCTGATCTTCATATCAGGGGCGATGGCAGAAACATTGGTTCCTCACGCTGAACCCGGCGCGATCGGCCTGGGGGCGGAGCCGGACCGGGTTGAGCGCCGGTTCGGCCTGCCGCCGTTGAAGGGGCGGATCATGCGGGTCGATGAAGCGGGGCTCGTGATCCGGGAAACCGGCGGCGCGAGCACGGCCGTGTCCTGGGACCGGGTGCGTGCGGTGCGGCAGGAGCGCCATGAACGCCAGGACCCGCGACTCGAAGGGTGGCTGAGGCAGGGCGAGCGCATGTGGCGGGCGCGAACGCGCCTGGAGCGCGGCGATGTGGTTCTGGCGGAGCCGCTGTTCCGTGAACTCTTCGGGGACACGCGCGGCCGGTCCCATGCCGGGGCGCGCCTGGTTGCGGAAGGGCTGCTGCGCTGCCGATTGACGCGTGGGGATCAGGCCGGTGCGGTCCTCCCCGCGCTGGAGGTCATCCGGCTCCATCGGGCGGGAATCGAATCCGATGCGTATCGCACCCTGCCCGCCGTTCTGGATGAGAAGCACGAACTGGTGCCCGCGCTGCCGCCGGCCTGGCAACCGGCGGCGGGGGATCTGGCGCTGGTCAGCGCACTGGAGCAGTACGATGCGCAGGGCGATGCGGTGGTCGCGCAACTGGCCTTCCGGTATCGTCAGATCGCCGCACGGCAGGCGGGACACGACATTGTTGCGCCGCGCGCCCACCCGAACGCGGCGGAGACGGACCGGCATGCGGGTCTGCAGCTCGTCCGGTTGCTCATCGATGCGCATGATGATGATGCGGAGCGGCGCGAAGAATCGAGGCGGCGCATGAGAGAGCGGATGGAGGAGGCGGACGACTGGGTCGAAGCGTGGCTGCTCTTTCATATGGGAGGCAGTCTGCTCGGTGAGGACGGCGTCTGCCGGAAGCAGCGGGGTCTGGTGTACCTGATGCATCTGCCCGCGCGTTTTTCGGGCCTGCAGCCGTACCTGGCCGGCCTCGCCTTGGATCGTGCGCGCGAAGGCGCGGAGCAACTGAACATGACCGAGCTTGCCGATCGATTGCGAACCGAACTCGAAAGAAACTGGTCGAACCACCCGATTCGCCGTACGGATGAACGAGGACGAACGCGAATCGGGAGCGTGAGATGAAGGAAGCGGCCGCCGAAACCGGCCGGGACTCCACCAAAGAGCTGGTGGCGCGGGTCGGTCGTTCGAGCCGCCTGGGCGAACGTTCGCGCGGCGTTCTGGACGCCGGTGCCGTCTCATGCGCGCTGATCCTGACGGCTTTTGCGGATTC
>SKZB01000178.1 GCA_007127615.1 Phycisphaerales bacterium
CCTGCGGGATGTACGATGCGGTCGGCGATGTGGCGTTCCGGGTCGGCCTGCCGGGTAAGAGCGGCGTGGGGGGCGGGATCATCGCCATCGTGCCGGAAGAGCTTGCGCTCTGCGTCTGGTCGCCCGAACTGAACCGCTCGGGCAATTCGCTCGTCGGCACCCAGGCGCTGGAATTGTTTACCGAGAAGACGGGCAAGTCGATTTTCTGAAGCGCGGATTCACCAGCTCAAATCGCCGCACTCGGGACAGCGTTCGCTGAACTCGAGCCCGCGCAGGTCGTAGCCGCAGCTCGGACACCGGCCCTGTTTCCGCAGACGCCGCGCGCGGAAGGCGATGCGGCGTTGAATGCGCGTGGTGATGAGTTCCGCGGCCATCAGCGCGACCGACAGGCCCAGATAGAGCAGCGCCCACCAGATCATCGCGCTGCCGACCCAGCGAAGGGGATACGGTGATGTCTCGTGGACGCTCCGGTCGGCCGTGAGAATGACGGCGGGGGCGCGGGCGTCTTCGATGGCGGTGTCGATCGCCTCCCGCGCGGGGTGATCGGCGGTGAGGGCGCGAAAGTTCAACCGTGAGGAGGAGCCGATCAGATCAACGCTGCCGGCGAGGGGGAGCTGTTGTACCGAAGTGACCAGCGGCCAGCCGCGGTCGGCGTGCTGCGTTCTCAGCGTGAAGCTGCCGGCGTAGCGCCGGCCTTCGTGGTCGCGGCCGAAGTTCGCCGTCGCGCCGGTTGCGGCCGACGGGTTCTCAAGATCATAGAACGAGGCGATCAGCGAGCCGTGGTCGCTCCGGTAGAACGTGCCGGTGACCTCGTGTCCATCGACCGGCTGCCGGACCGTGAGGTTGATGAGCCCGACGACGGGCAGGGTGATCAGCAGCGTGACGGGGAGGGCCGCTTCGCGCAAACGCGTCCAGCCGGTGCGCTCCCGCTCGGCGGAGTAGTAGTTGACGGCGTCGAGTTTCTGTCGTATCGCTCGCAGCATGAGTTTGACGGCAGGACCGTGGTGAGCTGCCGAACTGTACGGCGGAAGGGGGTCGGCGGTTGACCCGGATCCCTGGGATACCGGGTGACGGGTCGGTTCGGTTGCCGGACGGACCGCCCGGCGGTAGTTTCGCATCTTTGCGGGGGAGGTGTTGGGAGTGAGTGTGGGTGGGGGACTTGTGTGGGGGCGTTTCACTGACCCGAGAGCATCGGAGCGTTCTGAATGACCGAAAACCCGCCCCCGGGCAAGCCGCAAATGCCGAAGTTGAGCGAGGATGCCTCCCGCCGGGGATGGATCGCCCGCTTTCTCGGGGTGGTGGAGTGGCTGGGCAACCTGCTGCCCCATCCGGTGACGCTCTTTGCGCTCTTTGCGATCGGCGTGGTTCTGCTCAGCGGCGTGGCGGGATACTTCGAGTGGTCGGTGGTCGATCCCCGGCCGGAAGGCGCCGACGATCGCGCCGAGGATGGCATCATCCGCGCGGTCTCGCTGATGAACGCGGAGGGCTTCCGCCGGATCAGCGAGGGTCTCGTCAGCAACTTCGTCAATTTTACGCCGCTCGGGACGGTGCTCGTCGCGCTGCTGGGCGTAGGGGTCGCCGAGCGCAGCGGCCTGCTCACCGCGGTGATCCGCTGGATTGTTCTCGGCGCGCCGAAGGTCCTCGTCACCGCGGCGCTCGTTTTTGCGGGCGTCCTCTCCAATACCGCATCGGAGATGGGGTACGTGGTGATCGTTCCGCTGGGGGCGGCGATCTTTTACTCGCTGGGAAGGCATCCCTTTGCGGGACTTGCCGCGGCGTTTGCGGGAGTGTCCGGCGGGTACAGCGCGAACCTGCTCATCGGCACGGTCGATCCGTTGCTGGCGGGCATCACCCAGGACGCAGCCCGCATCATCGACCCGGCGTACGAAGTGCATCCGGCGGTCAACTGGTACTTCATGATCATCAGCACGTTCTTCATCACGATCGTCGGCACGCTGGTGACGCGCTATATCGTCGAGCCGAAGCTGGGCAAGTTCGACTCCTCGAACATGGAAGAGGGGCTCGAGGATGAAACGACGCTTGAACCGATCACGCCGGGCGAAAAACGCGCCATGATGTGGGCGGGGGTCTCCGCGCTCGGGATGGTGTTGCTGTTCACCTACTTTGCCGGTCCGCACCTGACGATTGAGGCGGAAGTGCGCGAAGCCGTGGTCGCCTCGCCGGAATTCGAAGGCGATGGACGCACGATGGTCGAGCGCGCGACCGCGTGGCCGCAGTCGCAGTTGTTGCAGGAGATGGCGGAGACGCGCCGGCGGGAGCGGGAGATTGCGCAGGAGATCGCGGAAGCGCGCGAGGCGGGAACGACCGAACCGGAGCGTCTGGAGACGGTCAAATTGTACGTGCCCCGGCAGGACGGGCCGATCGGCGCGATCAACCGCGCGGTCCGGAGCATCCCCGGTTACGGCGTGCTGCGGAATCCCGAGACCGGCGACATGCTGCGCTCACCCTTTCTGCGCAGCGTGGTCATGATGATCTTCATCTTCTTCATCATCCCCGGCTTTGTGTACGGCCGACTGACCGGCACGATGAAGAACGATCGGGACATCATCGACGCCATGGCCGGGGCAATGAGTTCGATGGGGCTCTACATCGTGCTGGTGTTCTTCGCGGCCCAGTTCGTGACGTACTTCAGCTGGACCAACTTCGGATCGATCATCGCGGTGCTCGGCGCCGACGGCATCGAGCGGATCGGGTGGGATAATCCGTTCGTCTTCCTGCCGTTCATACTGCTCTGCTGTTTCGTCAATCTCATGCTCGGCAGCGCGAGCGCGCAGTGGGCGGTGACCGCGCCGATCTTCGTGCCGATGCTGATGCAGGTCGGGTACAGCCCGGAAGTGATCCAGGCGGCGTACCGGATCGGCGATTCGACGACGAACATCATCACGCCGATGATGAGTTACTTCGGCATCATCTTTGCGTTTGCGGCGCGGTACGACAAGAAACTCGGCATCGGCACGCTGATCTCGACCATGCTGCCGTACTCCATCTGTTTCCTGATCGGCTGGGTGATCCTGTTTTACCTGTGGGTGTTTGTCCTCGGCGCTCCGGTCGGCCCCGGCGCCCCGACGCTCTATCCCGCGCCGTGATCGCCCGGTTCCCTCAGCAAAAACCGCCGACGTGAGGTCGGCGGTCCGGGTGACGATCAACGAACCAACGAGCGAGATGGAGTCCGGCGATGAGACTATTCGCTCTTCCGGTCAGCCGCGCCTCACTCGGCGTCGTTCGCGTTCTCTTCGAGCATCGCTTCGATCTGTGCGATCAGTTCCCGTTCCTTGCCGGGGGCAAAGCCGACGTTGATGCCACGAATCACACCGTCGGCATCGATCAGAACGGAACACGGGATGCCGGTGACGTGGTATCTGCCGGCCACATCGCCGTCGAAGTCCAGGATTTGCCGGAAAGTGACGTTCCGGTCTTCAAGGAATTTCCCGAGACGGTCTTCCGAATCATGCGGATCGCGGTTCACGCCGAGCACGACCACATCCTGGCCATCAAAGTGCTCGTGGATCGTCTGGAAGTGGGGCAGGGCCTGCACGCAGGGCATACACCACATCGCCCAGAAGTCGAGAAGGACGACCTTGCCGCGCAGATCTTCAAGCGACAGGGTGGCCCCGTCCAGTGTGCGTTCGCTGAAGAGCGGGGCCGGCTCGTCGATCAACGCCATTTGCTCCGAGTCATCCCATCCGCCTCCGAAGTCAAAGGAATCGACGCGTTCCAGCGCCTCGTCCGGCGTGAACGAAAAGATGTCATCGTCAAGAATCTGGTTGATCTGAATGTTGATCACGCGGCTGCGCATGACGAACCGCTCGTACTCGGGCACCTCGGCGGCGAAGTCACCGGCATCGTCGCCCATCATCTCCAGCATGCTCTCTCTCATCGAGTTGTAAAACTCGGTGAAGTCATACTCGACGCGCTCGATGAGATTGGTGTCGGTTGAGATTTCGTAACGCACACTGACATTGGCGTCACCGGAAAACCCTGACTCGTAACTCAGCGTGCCTTCGATCAGTTGATACTGCCGACCTTCAGCCAGTTCGAAATCGATGCGGCCGACCGAGACGAGGTCCGGTGCGAGATCCGAAAACTGCGCGTGATCGCCGAACATCGATGCAAGTGCGGGGTGTTGCATCACGCCCATCATCATTCGGGCATCGAGAACGTTCGGCAGATCCATCAGCAGATCCGGCGCATCGACCTGCAGGTACTGGCCGAACATGTTGACGACCAGCCACGCGGAAGTGCCATCGGCATAGAGTTCCATCTCTTCACTTTGAAACGCGATCCGGTCGGGGTTTGAGATCGACAGACTCATGCGTTCGGAGTCATATTCGTCGGCGGCCTCCGCATCGGTCTGATCACCCTTCCGGACCACGTCGTAGTGGACTTCGGTCACATCACGGTAGGTTTCCAGCTCGCGGTACCGGAGTGACGTGGCTTCAAGAATCTGCAGCGCCCGCTGGCGCAGCTCCTCCCGGGCCGCTTCGGTCAGGTGGTCCTGCGCCGTCGCGACGGAGGGGGCGATGCTGAGCATCAACGCGAATGCGGCGAGTGCCGGGCCGGCGTGACAAAGGGTGTTTTTCATATTGAACTCCAGACGATATGCCGATCGGGCGGGATGGATGGACTTGATCGTTCCGGCGAACGCGATCAGGACTTGGAATCGCGGCGGGCCTGCCGGCGTTTATTGGAGCCGGAGATGTGCCCCTGAATCTTGTCCGTGACGGTGGCGGCAAAGCGGCTCTCGATCCCACCGGCCCGGGCGCTCTTGGCGCTCTTCTTCCGGCGGGTCCGTCGTGCCGCCTGCGCCTCGAGCGCGGATGAGCCCGTGAGTGGATTGACGCCCCGGCTGCCGCTCGAAGCCGACAGGGATGCCGTCTGCTTCTGATCCGCCGATCCGGCCAGCGCGACGCGCGGCGTGGTTTTCGATGATGCGGCCTTTGTCGTCGGCTTGGTTCGCTTTGTGTCGGGCGTTCGGCCGCTTGACTTTTTCCTGGTTTTGGTCGCTGCCTTCTTCGGGACCTTCTTGCCGGTTTTTCCGGTCGTC
>SKZB01000310.1 GCA_007127615.1 Phycisphaerales bacterium
CGCTGCGGGGTCGACCGTTCGATGCCATCTTCCTGACCTCGCTGATGAGCGCGGCGGATCTGCGGGCCCTGCTGCCGCGGGGGATGCGGGACCTGCCGATCGTCCTCTACATGCACGAGAACCAGGCCGCGTATCCGGAAGGGCGCGCGACCGAGGAACCGCGCCGGCGCGATCTTCAGTTTGCCCTGACGAACCTGACCAGCATCTTGTCCGCCGAGCGCGTGCTCTGGAACAGTCGGTGGAATCGGAAATCGTTTCTTGACGGCCTGGCCGGGATTCTGTCGCATGCGCCGGATTTGAAAATCACGGATTGGGATGGACGCATCCGGTCGAAGAGCGCCATCGCCTGGCCACCGGTGGACGTGCCGGGTGAACTTCGGGCCGGCCGATCCGACGGAGAACCGAATGCGCCGTCGCCTCGTCCCGAACGGGATGCGATCGGTCCCGGAAGAGTTTTACGTAAGACCAATGCGGTCGGTGGCGGTGAAGGGCCGAGTCGGGATCAGGGTGAACGCGGGCCGATCCGTGTCGTCTGGCCGCACCGGTGGGAACACGACAAGGGGCCGGAGGATCTGCTGGAAGTCGCGCGAGTTCACACGGCATCATTGAATCTGCGCTGGATTCTGCTCGGGGAAACGTACCGAAAGATTCCGCCGGCGATCGAGACGTTCCTGGCGGAGTTCGCGGACCGGATCGATCACGCGGGGTTCCTGCCGGATCGGGAGGCGTATCTGGAATGGTTGTGCCGCGCGGACTGGGTGCTGTCCACCGCGAGGCACGAGTTTTTCGGGATTGCCGTGGCCGAAGCGATGTGGTGCGGCTGTTTGCCGTGGTTACCCGAGCGGCTGAGTTATCCGGAGTTGCTGCCGGCCGAGGCGCGGGGACTGTCGCCGATGACGCCGCCGCGGGTCGATGAGTTGCCGGCCGTCCGTCGGGCGATCCGGGCCCATCTGAAGCCGGCACTGGCGCCGAATGCGGTCGCGCTGATCGATGAGCAGATCAAGCGGGTCGTGGAGCAGGACGCCGGTGCGGGCGGCAGCGTCGGTGATCTCCCGGAGAACATGGAAGCGAAGGCGGGACGGAATGGCGAGGGGTCGAAGCGGCCGCGCGATCTCCCCGGTTGATCGGCGGAGTGACAGGCCGCGTTCGGCGTGGCTTTGGCGTCAAGATCGTCATTCGGGAAGCGTCCGCACAATCCGATCTGTCTTCAGCGCGATCCATGATCACCCCGGGCCAAGATCAACACGGACAGCGCCGGCCGAGCCCCAACGGCAGATTGGGAACCACCCCCGCCGATTCGCTCCCCGATTCAACGTCCTATAAGATAGATTATGTAAAATTACGTGGGCTTTTCGGCGTCATGCGACTCCTCCCGGTCGTCGGCGGCTCTCGTTCCGATTTCTCGGGCCCGGACTTCCGCGGGCCGGCTTCAACCGCCGCCGCAATCCCACTGCCCACGGAATCCGGCGGAGCTGGTCCGGCACGACGGCGATCCGGGATCGCCGTCGCACTCACGACTTCGGCTGCCAGCCGTTGGTACCTTCGCGCAGCAGTCCGAACAGGTGCCATGCCGCACAGTACACATCGCCCGGGCCGAAGTGATCCTTGCCGGTGCGAACGATCTCGCCATCATCCTTCAGATAGAGCGCGCTGACGCCCGGCCAGACGTGTCCATCGTCGCTCTCGTAGCCGAGATCACGATTGAAACTCGTCTTTCGGGTCGAGACCATGCGAAACTTCCAGCCGCGGCTTTCCGCGAACGCGTGTTGCGTCTTCGGATCGTCCGGTGATGCCAGCACGACCGCGGCGCGATCCTGCAGGTGCGGCAGCAGTCCGTTCAGCCCGTCCGCCCACATCGTGCAGTAGGCGCACCGCTTGCCCATGTTGTGGATGAAGAGCAGATCGCGCTGACGGCCGAACAGTTGACGCAAGGTCACCTCGCCGTCCATTGACTCAAACGTCGCGTCGTCGACCGGCTCATTCAGTTCACCGGTCCTGGTGGTCATCTCCTGCATCTCGCGCCGCCTTCTTTCCGGGGATTCAAAGCTCACCATCGCACCAACGACCCGCCGAACCCAAAGGACTATTCAGAGAGCGCCAGCGTACACCAGAGTGCGATCAAGGGCACGAGATTAAACACGATGATCAGCAATTTGAACGTCCCCATCAGCCGGTATTGCAGCGAGTCGAATTCCTCCGCGCCCAGGCGGAACCATCGGCCGTGGAACCGGTTCATCCAATCCCGGGCAAAGGCAAACGCCAGAAACCAGATGGCGAAGATGCCAATGTTGATGATGGTGCACCAGAGAAGGACATCGCGGATCATCGTGGCGGCGGTCATGACAAACCCCCTTTATCGATTAACGAGATCACCCCTCATCAAACGTCACCCATGCTACCACATTCCGGTTCAGTCTAACCCCTCACGCATCACAGTTCCGCCAGAGCAGCGATGACGGCGACGTACTGCATGACGCTCACAACGACCGGTCCGATCAGACTCACCAAAATCAGTGCGATCGTCGCGACGCCCGACATGAAGTGCAGGCGCGGGTTCGGAATCAGTTGCGAAAGCAGGCCGAAAGCGAGGAAACAGATGAGCGGCGCGAGACGCCAGAAACCGAGATCGATCAGAAGCTGAAAGCCCCGGCTCGGCTCTAGTTCATGATCCTGCGTCACCGTGATCACCAACGGCAGCAGATAAAACTCGACCAGCAGATACGGCACGGCCGCCGCCAGCAGCAGAATCACGGCCAGGACCCGTCGCGCCATGAACGCAGACGGGTGAGGACCCGATTCGGTCCCGGTGGCGGATGCGGTCGATTCTGTCCGTGATGGCGATGGTGTCATGGCGAGCCCGCCTTTCTCAACTCCGCTGCGCTCGGCCGGGAGCCGGCGACTACGGCTCGACTTCATTTGCGGGGGGTGGATCCGTTCCGGGATCAGGCGCGGCCGGCAACTGGTTCTGCCGAAGCGTCTGGTACATTCCGCTGATCTCTCCCTCGACGGTTCCGAACACGGTGACCGTCTGACCGAACCTCACGCGAACGTCGCCGGTCACGACCGCTTCCGGACCGATGGTCAGCTCCTGCCCGACAAAATCGATATCGCCCTCAACGCGGCCGTTGATGGTGGCGGACTGGACCGCGATGGCGAGATTGCCCGTCACATCCGCGTCGATCGTCAGAAGTTCACCCGTATACACCGTCGATTCGGTCACGGGAGTGGTCACGTTCAGACGCTGTCCTTCAACCAGCGTGTAGCCCTGCTGCTCGAAGTCTTCAACGAACTTGATGATCTGCTGAACGCCCCAGTAGCCGCCGAAAATCAGCCCCGCGCAGATCAGGACCAACAGGAGGACGCCGAGAATGGCGCACCCGATTCCGACCTTCGCGCCGGTGGACATGCCCCGCCGCGTTGGGGGCGGCGAGTCGAACGGATCATCGATCTGCGTCATCATCATCATGGGAACTGTTTCCAGCCAGTGGCATTGATAGAAAATCCGGCCGTCCAACCGTCGACGATTCTCAGCCGCCTGCCGGCGGCACTTGCTTCCGTGTCCCCTTCCGTTTCCGCAGGATACCGTGACGTCGAATCTATCGCCTGATTCGGTTTCGCGCTGCCAATCTTTCGTGGTGCGATTCAATTCGCCGGGCTCATCGATAGAGCACCGCGACGACCACCGTCCAATTCATCGAGCCACCGCGTTATTCTTCTGCATTTTCCGCATTTCCTTTGCATCGTCGGGTTGCGGAGGTACTATCCTCAAGCGATCGAGCAGATGCCATCCGCTCGACGTGACAACTCATTGCCTGACTCGCCGGAAGACGATTTGAAGGGCCTTCCCCCCTCGGGGGCTTTGGAGGGCCGGTCAAATCAGTAAGCCGACACATTCTCGGATATCCATCGTTGGGTATATCGAGAATCTGTCGGCTTGTTTCATTTTTGCGTTCATCGCAGATCTCCTGCGGTTGACGTGTGCTTGATTCAACGGCGCTATCCGCCATTTCGAGAAGTGGAGAGAAAAGATGCCGACCATTCATCCGACCGCCGTCGTCGATGGCGAAGTCTCGCTTGCTGACGATGTCGTCATCGGTCCCTACTGCGTGCTCGATGGAACAACCGGCCCCATCACGATCGCCAGCGGAACACGACTGCTCTCGACGGTGCACCTCACCGGCCCGCTCGTCGTCGGACAGCGCAACATGATTTACCCCAACGCCTGCCTCGGTTTCCCGGCGCAGGATCTCAAGTGGGACCCCGCTCGCCCCGGCGCCGGCGTCGTGATCGGCGACGACAACACGTTCCGCGAAGGTACCACCGTCCATCGCGCCACCTCGGATGAAACGCCGACCACCATCGGCAACGACAACTTCCTGATGGGCATCGCTCACATCGGCCACGACTCGCGCGTCGGCAACAATAACATCATCTCCCAGGGCGCCATGCTCGGGGGCTTTGTGCAGGTCGCCGATCGCGTGAACATCGGCGGCGCGGCCGGTGTTCATCAGTTCTGTCGCATCGGCCGCGGGTGCATGTTGGGCGGCAATCTGGTGTTGCTGCAGGATCTGCCGCCGTTCTTCATGTTGACCGGCAGCAACGTGGCCGGCAGCTTGAATCTGATCGGTCTCCGCCGCTCACACACGCCTTCGGCCGTCATTGAGGAAATCCGCTGGGTCTTCCGCACACTCTATCGCAGCGGTTTGTCGATGAAGTCCGCGCTGTCCGCCCTGCGCAATCATGAGTCCACACCGACCATCGATGAGTACATCGACTTCATCGAGCGTTCCCGGCGCGGGATCTGCCAGGGCCGCGCGAAGAAAATCCGCGCTGCGGTCGGATGATCTGAGAACAGTTCTGGTGCCGCACGTTGGCGGGCCGTATCGCCCACGCCCCAACGTGCGAACCCTGAATCGGCCGAAACCATACCGGTTGCGGCCCGCCCCTCACCCGGCGCGGCCGCTGGTCGCGCTCCACAACAGAAGAGATGCCGTTCGTACCCCTCGCCGTCTTTCACGCACTTGCACGACGTGATCGTGCATGAAGCCCCTGC
>SKZB01000067.1 GCA_007127615.1 Phycisphaerales bacterium
AGAACCACGAGTTGGCCGCCCCGCATGACCCGCTTCACCATGCGGGTGGAATCCAGGACGTAGCTCAGATCCGGCTCCCGGTGCGGGCCGAGGGGGGTCGGAACACAGAGCACGATGACATCCGCATCGGCGAGATCACCTTCGTGGCTCGTTGCGTGAAAGCGATCAGAACTCGAGAGTGAGCGGGCCGTCTCGTCGCCGAGGTGCCGAAGGTAATTCTCCCCCCGGCACAACTTCTCGATCTTCGATTCATCGACATCGAATCCGATGACTCTGAAGCCGGAGCGATGGACCACGTGCGCCAAGGGGAGGCCGACGTAACCCAGGCCAATGATGGCGATCGAAGCGATCTTGTTTTCCAGTCTTTCACGCAGTTGATCGAGATGATTCATGTCGACGGCCGAGGCGGGAGAATTCATGCCGCTCATTGTACTATTCATCCGCGGAAAGACGCTTGAAAATCATGGGGCTGGCTTAAAAAGATCACCCAGATTGCTCGTCCCGAAATCTCGTTCCACAAGAACAGATGAAAAACGCAGCGGGTGCGCAGACTTCGTGGCGAATGGTATTCGCCGGGATGACTGCCGGCGGAGCGGGGTCAGGACCCCGGGCAATCGGCGCGGCGGAGATTTCGGTTCGAGCACCCGGCGCGGACGTTCATCCGGCTAACGCGTTCTCCGGTGGACATCCAGAACTCGGCGGGCCACGGCGGGCCACGAGTACCGACCCCGGAGCTCATGGGCCCAGTTTCGACGGGTTTCAACCGGTGGCGGGGAGTCGACGACCCGGGTGAGTGCCTCGGCAATGGATGCAGCGTCATGGGCATCCGAACCGATGGCGTAACCGCCCATGATCTCGTGAAGTGCAGAGTGACTTGCCACCACAACCGGAGTTTCGCAGCAGGCTGCTTCGAGCGGTGGCAGACCGAATCCTTCATCCAGTGCGACATGCACCAGCGCCGTGGCCGCCGAGTACAGTGCGGGAAGATCGGCATCCGCCACGAAGCCGGTGAATTGAATACCTTCACCATCTTCGATCCCGTCCAGACCCGCCGATCGGAAGACGCCGGAGGCGCCGGCAACCCCGGTCATCACCAGCGGCAGACGTCGGTTCTTTGGAATGCTCTTCCACGCGGCTCGTAAGCCCAGCAGGTTCTTCCGCGGCTCCAGAGAGCCCACCGTGAGCAGAAATCGTTCCGGAAGGTCGTATCGATCTCGGACGCGAATGACTTCTTCATCGGACTGTCGACACATTCGGTCGTTGACACCGTTGTACACCACATGAACGCGCGACTCGGGAACATTGAGCCGTTCACAGATCTGACGCTTCGAATACTCGGAAACCGTGAGCACCGCGCGCACTCGTTTCGCCAGTCGCGGCCAGGCGAAGCGGTACCACCGATGAACACGTGAAGTGAACCACTCCGGATGGGACAGCGCATACACATCATGGATCGTCAGAAGTTGATCCCGGGTTGCCAGCGGCCCCAGGTTGGCCGGAGAGTAGAGGGTCGCCCCGGCGGAACGCGCCTTCAGCGCCAGCGTGGACTGCTCCCAGAGGTAGCCGCCCATCCTCCCGGATCGCTCGGTTCGCCCGCGCAGGTCTTCCGGCACCTCAAAGGAACCTCTCGGCGTCAATATCCGCAGGTCGACCTCCCCCGAGGCCATCAGCTGACGACACACTTCGAGACCGTGGCGCTGGACCCCCGTCGTCTCCTGGGTGAGGAAACGTCCGTTGGCCAACAGGACCGGCCTCTCCGTCAAGTCGTCCACAGCGAGCTCTACTCCGGGGAACCGGGCACCGGGCGGCGGATCCATGCTCGTCAATTGGCTCCGCGCCACCCCGCATGCCGCAACCATGGATCTTACCGGCACGACCGTTCCCGCGGGCTTCGTGTCAACGCGAACGTGTTCGTTCCACCGACGGAATTTCGCTGCCGTCTTCGGCAAGCTACACTGGTGTCCGACCAACCATTCGATCGAACCCCTTCTGTCATTGAGCGATCAGCCATGAGCATCACCGGCAAGAAAAGATCCGTCAAGGGACGTGTGCAGGAGTATTTCGTCCTGGGAACCGAACGGCGACGCGATCTGTACGCCGGGCTTGCGCGGCTTCGCCGCCCGGCAGAACTCCGGCGTCGGGTTCAACTCGCGAGCAGCGTCCGGCCGCCCGCCGAGCAGGAACTTCCGCGAGCGCACGGACACCGCACGTACGAACCGGGCACCCTGCCGCATGTCGAAGAGGTCGTTCGGGACGTCCAGCAACGGATGGCCGACGCGGACGTCGATACGCTCGGGCTCAACAAGAAGAAGCAGTTGCGGACCGGGTTGCTGGATCAGACGGAGTTGGAACTCGACAGTCCGCTGATGCGGTTCGCTCTCGATCCGAAAATCATCGACATCGTCTCCGCGTATCTCGGCATGGTGCCGATTCTTTCCAACGCCGACATCTGGTGCTCGATGTATGCCGGCTCACTGCCGTCGAACAGCCAGCTCTACCACTGCGACTGGATTGACCGAACGCAGGTCAAGGTCTTTCTCTTCTGCAGCGAGGTGACCTCGGCCAGCGGTCCCCTGGTCGTGCTCGATGCCGCCACCTCCAGCCGGATTCGTGCCAGGACGCAGTACACCTTCGGCGGTCAGGGCGCCCGACTTCAGGACGACGAGGTTGAGCGCCTCCTGGACAACGATGTCAGGCCGATCGAGTTCGTCGGCTCCGTCGGTACCGTGGGGCTGGTGGATACCAGCCGATGTTTCCACTACGGAAGCCGCCTTCAGGAGGGGGCGAAGCCGCGCATCATGGCCATGGTTCAGTACCTGACGCCGCTCGCCTTCGGACTCGACGGAAAGAAGCGCCAGCTCGCCCCCTTCCGGCGACTCAGCCGATCTGATCTCTCCGAAGCGCAGCGTCTCGTGCTCGGCGAACGCGGCTAGCTCGTGCATGGTTTGTTGCACCGCGGAACCCGGACCGGGAGCTTGCTTGCCCGATGGTCTCAATCGACCCCGCTGAGTCTCGCCGCCGATGAGTCGATTGCGTACGAAGACAGATCCAGGCCGAATCGCCGCTCAATCTGCTCCGTCAATTCCGCAAGCCGTTGCGTCATCATCACCGCATCTTCGGGCTTCAACTGACTCTTCCAGTCACCGACAATTCCCTTGCGAAAGTGGCTGTCCGCCGCATGCTGTCCGGCCGGCCGTGCGGCCAGGATCTCGAACGATGCGGCCTGGTGGATCCGCCGGATCGTCTCTTCGTCGTCTGCCACGTTCAGGAATCTGAGCAGGTCGCGCAGCGTCGCCGCCGGTTGCTGCTGCATCTGCTCGTAAGTCAGCAGATGGAGCGGCTCTGAGATCGCGAGCAGTCCGCGGTAATCCTTCTCCACCCGTTCCAGATAGGCTTCAACGAAGGCGCGATCGATCGACGCCGACTCTCGTCTTCCTTTACGGATCTGATGGTAGTGAAAGGACACCACCCGATCACGAGGGTCGCGCAGAATACAGATCTTGCGTACACCCCGATACAGGCGATCCATCAGCTCCGGATGGTGGACCGATTCGGTGGTCTTCTCACCGACGATCGATTTCCCGGATGTCGCCCGCTGCAGAGAACAGTATTCATCGAAACGTCGACAGATTTGTACGGTCAGGGCCTGTCGTTGCGCCGGTGAAGTCGGCTCACCCTGCACGAGCAGATCGGAAAAGTAACCGCCCAGCTTGCTGCGCATCGACTTCCGGAAGGAACGGTAGTCATTTTCCATCCGCGCCAGCAGGTCGAACAGGTGTGCTTCGCCGGTCCCATCCTCATGCCCCGGGCGTGAGGGGAAACAGCGGATCTCCGGATGACGATCAAGCAGCGCGGTCAGCCAGTACGTTCCCGACTTCTGCATTCCGATGATGTGGAAGTCCGCCGGGCGAACTTCGAATCGTTCATCCGGTGATTCGGGCATCGCGTAAAACAGCTGACACAATCGGAGATAGGCGGGGAGGCGAAAGGCCAGAAACACCTCCGCGTGTGATGCCGGATGCTTGCGAACGTTGCCACCCTTCAGAAAGTAGGAGTTGGCAATGTCCCGTCCCATGGCGAGATGGGCGTAATCGAGCATGGCGTTCTGTGACTTCCAGAGTCGATTCAGCCGATACTTCCGCTTCCACACGCTGGTGATGTTGACGACCGCCGTTCCGGGCGAACGGGTCGTAATCTGATAACCGTAGACATCTGTCTTCGGTGACAGATTCACTTTGGAGGCCGCCTGCATCAGCAGGAGATTCATCTTGCGATGGTCCTCCGGCTGCTCCAGGAAATTCGGCAGAAAGATGACCGTCGGCTGAAACTCCTGCAGAATGGAGGCCAGTTCATCTCCGGCCTGAGGGTCAATACCCTCGAAACGATTCGGATAGCGGAGAAAGTGAGGTTCGGTCGCGGCGATCCTGGCCCAGATGCGGCGCGCCTCTCGCTCACGCATCGCAACGGTTTCTTCCGGCGCGAGTGAGCCCAGGCCGGTTGCACCATCGGTGTAGTAGACCACCCGAAATTGGGTGCGGCGACGCGCGGCGAGCAGGAATGTCCCTCCCGCGCCGATCATCTCATCATCCTGGTGGGCCGCGAGCACCAGCACACGGTCAAACGAGGGATGGACCACTTTGCCGCTCATCTCATGACCGATGGCGCCGGAATTCATGAGTTCGGCCATCACCCTCTGGCTGCCAAGCTGAACCGTCAGGTCGTGCCAGTTGCGGGTCTGGCGGGCATACAACTTCGGTTGCGACTGGGGCCTGGCCTGGTCAAAGCATCGTTGGGCCCATGCATCGAGATGCGCGCCCACACGCCGCAAGACCGAAGTTCGCCACGGCTCGAGCTGCGCAAGGATTCGGGAAATCATGGGCTGAGTGGGTGTGGCCATACGCCTTCATTGTTCGGGGTCAAACCGTACGAGGTGCCATCGCACCACATGTGGTCTCGGGCCACAGGTGGTCTCGGGCTGGATCATCGGACCGTGGGCGCGATTTCAGCGGATGGTTCGGCCGGGATGATCACGCTTCGATAG
>SKZB01000177.1 GCA_007127615.1 Phycisphaerales bacterium
GATGGTCCGCTCATCGAGCTGGCCGTCGACCAGCCGGCCGTAGCCGAGATTGTTCATCGCCATCGCATGGGTCGGATCGGCCGCGACGGCTTCCTCGAGCAGCCGGAGCGTCCCCGATTCGTTGCCGAGCAGGTTGAAATACTGACTGGCGTGAAAGAACACTTTCGCGCGGGTCGGTTCGCCTTCGAGAAAGACCATGGCGGGCAATTGATCGGCCATGTCGAGATCATCGATGAGCCGTATGGTCCGCTCGACCTGCCCGCGGCTTTCGGAAACCAGTGCATCGGCGACGAAGACGAGCGAGGCCAGAAATGCGAACGCGTCCTCCGGAAGCGATTCATCTTCACGAAGGCGGGCCCGGAGCGCGGTCGCGGCGGCCTCGGCGTGTCCTTCCTCCATCAGCGACTGCGCCAGGTCGCGCCAGACGAGGGGGGCCTGCTCGCCGGTGGTCGACTGCGCGTCACGAGCCGCGGCCCGCGCGATCCGATCGAACCGCGTCTCCGCAACCTCATCGCGCCGCGAAAGCGCCCGCATGGCAATCGCGTACACCTGGAGCGGCGCTTCGGTCTGACGCGCCGCGAGCGCTTCCACCAGCTCAATGGCGATCCGGTCCAGGGCCGCATCGGCCCGATCGGCCCGGGCGATGATCGCCACCGCGGTGATGAGTTGATCCGGCGCGGTGTCGGCCGCATGTTCCGCCAGCCAGTTGAGATGTTCTCTCGCGCGGGCGTGCCTCCCCACACCGGCGTAGAGCGCCGCAAGTTCCGTTTCCCGGCGCGGCCCCTTCGGGCGGGTCGTGAGCCGCTCCTCCCCGTACCGGAACGCCCGGTCGATCTGTCCGGTCGCGCGGTACAGCGACTCGATGAGGCGCCGGGCGGTGATATGCCCCGGCTTGCGCTGAATCATCTCCTCCAGCGCCTCGATCGCCTCCGCCGCACGGTTTCCGCGAACCAGGGCGCCGGCCCAGTGTTCGAGCAGGATCGGATCCCCCGGCCGCTTCCGCCGTTGGTCATTGAGCCACTCGATGGCCGCGTCGAGCCGATCGCGCACTTCCCAGGCCGAAATCACCAGCTGCAGCGCCTGCGCATCGCCGGGGTTGGTCTCATAGACCTTGAGCAGCCGCTCGAGGGCCTGGTCGTACCGCCGCTGATTGAGTTCCTGCCGCGCGACGTATCGATCGTAGAGCGGGCTCTCCGAATCCTGCCGGTGGAGCTGCCGCCCCAGTTCGATAAAGGTCGGACCGTCACTCAACATCCCATCCGGCCCGTAGAGCAGGAACAGGACCTCGTACGCCGGCTCGTAGCCGGGGTCACCTTCGAGCGCGGCGCGGCCGGCATCGGCGGCAAGCTGCCCCCACGCCCGCTGCTCCGAGCGACGGATCTGCACCTCGGCGTAGGCCGCGCACGCCTTGGCGTACTCCACCAGCACCGCCCGCCGGAGATCATCCGGCCAGGCCTCGTCGTCAGAGGATTCCAGGATCGCCATCGCCCGCTGCGCCGCTTCGATCGCGTCCTCCGGCATGGAGAGCGCCCGGCTCGCCCGCGACGCCACCGCCCACGTCCAGGGGTGATCGAACCGGTCGGCCTCGGCCGTCGCGCGGCGGAGGAGAAGCGGCTCCTCCAGCAGGGTCGTCAACTCCATGCGCAGCCAGAAGACGATCGGCTCATCGGGCCATCGCCCGGCCGCCTGCTCCATCAGTTGCCACGCCTCGCCGAATGCGCCCAGCGTCGCGATGATGCGGGTGCGGAGCACCTGACCGGCAACGCGGTCCGCCAGGGACTCGGGGAACGCCTCCAGCAGCGCCTCGGGACTCGGCACCGCAAAGACGAGCTGGTTCGCAATCGTTGCCGCGAGATCGGGGTGACGATCAATCAGTTCGACCGCGGCGGCAATCGCCCCCGGCTGATCCTGCGCGGTCCACCACTGCAGAAGCGTTCTCATCACCGACCGATCGCGCGGCCGCCGCTTCAGATAATCGCTCAAAAGCGGTCGCGCCTGATCGCGCGGCAGCAGCGCGGCCGCGGTCCGGACGAGGTCGGCGCGCCGGGGATTTTCATCAAGCCGTTTCCGAACCGCGCGCACGAGCAGCGAGACATCTTCGACATGATCGTGCAGATACCGCGCCAGCTGAATTTCGCGATCGCTGATGGGCGAACTCTGATCAATCAAGTCGAGCCAGATGAGCTGGGCGCGGGCCGGCCGGTTCCGGGCGAGTTCCGCGTAGATTCGGCGCGGGGGAAGGGCGGCGGGATCCACGTCCGGCAGTTTCGCGGCTTCTTCGTACACCGCCGCCGCTTCGTCGTACTCCCTCAGACGGCAATGCGCATCACCGAGATGTCGCAGCGTCTCGCTGCGCTGCTGGTACACCGAAAGAATGCGCGGGCCGTACGTCGAACGTTCGATCAATACGGGATCAAAGACGACCGCGCGGGAAGCGATGTCCGTCAGCGCACGATCGAAACCAAGCTGCCGAAAGATCGTGGCGAGCGTGAACGAGACGATCACATCGGCGGCGGGATCATGGTCGAAATCAAACTCTTCGTGCAATCGCCGGGCGAAGATCGCCCCGGCCTTTTCGTACCGCTCCAGATTGGCGTAGGCGAGCCCGACGGTCATGACCGACTCGGGATCGCGCGGCTCCAGGCGCAGTGCCCGCTCGTAGGACCGCACACCACTTCGCTGATCTCCGCCGGAGATCAGCGCTCGCCCGAGTTCCCGGTAGAGCGCAACGGCGTGCGGGTCGTGCTCAATGGCGCGCTGGAAGGCGCTGGCCGCGACCACGTAGCGCTCTTCCTGCATCGCCTGCCGTCCCCGGAAGAACAGCTCGAGCGCCGCGCGGTGATCTTCTTCATCCATTTCCCGTGACGGATCCGGCGGCTCCCAGTCGCCGGCAAACGCATCGGGCGACGCCGCCTCTTCACTGCGGCTCAGGTTTTCGAGCGCTTCTCGCCAGCTCCGCCGAGCTCTCGCATCCGAATCAGCGCGGGGCGCAAGTTGATCGTGATTAAGCCCGGGCGGCAACGGGACGTCGGTCGAGCGCGGCGCCGCGCGATCGGCTTCGCGCTCTGCGGCCAGCGCGAGGACCGCCCGCGCGGAACGGCTTGCTTCATGGGCCATCGACGCATCGGGGTCAACGGAAGCGCACCCCAGAGGCACGAACAGGAGCAGCGGAATCAGTGATCGAGTCATTCGTCCGTTTCTGGACATGAATCCGTCCCTCGGCCGGCGATGTCCATCGGCGGCGATATTCATCGTTTCCGATCGACCTTCCGAATGGCATGCCCGGTGGGTGCTGCACCCTGCGGTGAGACCTTCATCGCGCGGGTCAGCTTTTGCCGGCCGTCTTTCTCTCCGTCGTCCGCTTGGTGACGGACTTCTTCCGCGTGCTTTCCTTGGCCGTCTTTCCGGCCGAAGCGGTGGACTTCTTGGTTCCCTGACTTCGTTTTTTTCGCTTGGGTGCGTTCTCGACCGCGTCCTGCAGGGCAAAGTGGGCCTCGCGGGCATCCGCGGCCTTGATCTGCCGCTCGAGCCAGGAAAGCGTCTCGGCCAGGTCGACCGACTCATCGATCACGCCCTCCTCGATGAGCCGCTGGTGAAGTTGGTCATCCACCGGAATGGCGTGGGCATCGAAACTCAGCAGCGCGACGCGCGCGGCCACGTAGGGGACGATGCCTTCGAGTGAATCGAGGTACTTTCGAACATCGCGCTTGCCGAGCGACGTCAGCGCATCCAGCGCGACGGCGTGCTCCCGTGAGTAGAGATCGCGGAGCGTGGCCCGCAGGCGCTGGCAGCGTTCAATCCCACCGGGATAACGCACGCCGATGATGTCCTGAATCTCATCGGCCATGCAGACCCGCAGTTCGTTGAAATCAACGATGCTCGACCGGATATGCCGGTACGCGATCTGGGCCTTTTCACTGGACGTCCCCCAGAGCAGGAACGAATACACCAGCACCGCAATGGGATCATCGGAATCCGGCGCTTCGGGCAGTTCGGCACCCTTGTGCTTCTTCAGCAGCGCATTGAGTCTGGTTGCATTTTTCTCACCGTTTTTCACGTGGATTCACCCTCTCGAAACTGTTCGGCAATCTCGGCCGTCGTCGGTTCACTGGTCTCACCGTGACTCGAATCATCGTCGACCGCGCGGCGGATGGCGGCATTGACCTCGGCCTGCTTCTTGAGCGACGAATCCAGCTTGAAAATCAGCCGGGGCATGCGCCGGAAAGAAACCTCCCCGGCAATCTCCCGTCGCAGGTGGCCGGCCGCACTGTGCAATCCCTTCAGCGTCATGCGTTCGTGTTCCTGCGGCAGAACGGAGACGTATACCCGCGCCTCGCTGTAATCGTCGGTCAGACGGATCTCGGTGACGGAGATCATCCCCCGCACCCGCGGATCGTGCAGCCCCTTCACGAGGCGCGCCTGGATCGCGCGGCGAAGGACGGAGGCAATTTGTTGGGCATGAACACTCATTCGTTATCCATCTTGACCTGCCTTGACCTGACTTGACCTGCCTAGACCTGCCTAGACATGCGCGCTCGACCGGCTGGCTCGACCGGCGCGGAAAATACTTCAGCCGTCCAACGTGCGCCGCACCTCCCGCGTCTTGTAACACTCGAGCACATCGCCGACGCGAATATCATCGTAGCCGACGATCTTCATGCCGCACTCCTGACCCGCTCGGACTTCCTTGGCGTCGTCCTTGAACCGCTTGAGTTGCTCCAGCCGGCGGTCCTTTTCGATCACCACCTCGTCGCGCGTCACGCGAATCTGCGCGTTGCGCTCGATCACGCCGTCGGTGACGTAGCAACCGGCAATCATGCCGACCTTGGTGATCTTGAAGACCTCGCGCACCTCGGCGTGGCCGAGCACTTCGAGCTTCACTTCCGGTTCGAGCAGACCCTCCGCGGCCCTCTTGACGTCATCCAGGATGTCGTAGATCACATCGTAGAACCGAACATCGACATTCTTCTGCTCCGCGGCCTTGCGGGCCTGGCTCGACGAGGTGACGTTGAAGCC
>SKZB01000263.1 GCA_007127615.1 Phycisphaerales bacterium
GAGAACCCGGCGCCCCGGACGGGTTTCGACCGGCAAGGTCCGAGAAGTCCCCGCCGCCCGATGCTGTGGCCGCCATGGCCCGGGGTCCGATTCTGCGGGTGAGGAAACGCGTCTCATATGTCGGAGCTTCGGTGCTCGAATGCAAAGGGAAGTCATCGATCGATCTGGTGTCTTCTGAGCGGAGCGCCGATGTCCGGCTCTGAGGTCGCTCGTTCTGACAGGAGCTCGCACGATGTTTCGATTCTCGCACAGTTTGCCGTCCCGCTCGCCGATCAATCTGCTCCGGGTCGCCGGTCTGACCGGCCTGGTTGGATGCGTGCTGTTCATGGGATGCGTCAAGGCCGATCAGATCGACTACGCGCGAAAGATGACCGCCGTCATTGCGCCCGGACCGGCGGAGAACGACGAAGTCGCGCTGGTGTTTGGTCTGGATCAGTACCGGCCGGCATACGATGCCACGCTGGTCGAGGCGGACTTTGAACGGGAAGATCGCGTCTCCCTCACCTCGCGATAAACGAATCGCCCACGACAAATCGATGGCCAGTCGATCATATCGGCACGAAGAACGCCGATGGAGCGCCGGTCACCGCCCGCGGGGAACCGTCCCGCGCGCTCGCCGAATCGGCACTCGACGGCGGCAAAGGCGTGCCTTTGCCACCGTCAAAAGAGCGGCCCGGAGCGTTTGCTCCGGGCCGGGTGGATTTGCAATCATCTTTGGAATCGGTGATCCCGCTCGCGGTCAGAGATCAGTCCCGCCGGGCCGCGTGACGTTGATCTTCGCTGATCGACCCGAGAGCGCGGGCCTGAAGGATCAACAGGGCCGTGCTGACCTGAGGATCAAGACCCTTCGTGAGCAGTTCGTTCACGTGCGGACGATCGGGGTGATCGTGGACGAGGTTACCATTCTCATCCTGGGGGATGATGTCCGCTTCCTGGCGCAGCACGATGGACTTCTCGACCTGGGAAGGCGTCATGCGAACTTCGATATCCGGATCGACGCCCCAGACGGTGGCCCCCTCACGACGGTGTACCAGTCGCCCTTCCCGCTCCCCGCTCGCGGGCGGGAGACGGTAGTACTGGGTCGTGAGCTTGAGTGCGGCGTTCGGCGCGACCTGGTGAACCGTCTGAACGCTTCCCTTACCGAAGCTGCGTTCGCCGACCACGACCGCCGCGCCGTGGGCCTGCAGCGCGCCGGCGACGATTTCGCTGCCGCTGGCGGCGCCCTTGTTGATGATCACCACCGTGGGGACCGCCCCGAACTCAGCGAGGTTCGGGCGGGCAATCTGGTTCCACTCCGTGATGCCGTTCTTGCGCTCCCCGGAGACGATGGAGCCGCGCGAGAGGAACAGGTTCGTGATGCGGACCGCGCTGGTCAGAAGTCCCCCCGGGTTGTAGCGGAGATCGAGGATCAATCCCTGCGGTGAGCCGTCACGGTTCATCTCACGCCAGGCGTTACGGAGATCGTTGTAGGTCTCCTCATTGAAACTGGTGACGCGCACGTATCCGATGCGGCTGACCGGATCGATGTACCAGTCCCATTCGGGATCGCCGTCATCGGAGATGCCGGTCTTCCACCAGCCGCGCACGGAGTGCAGCTTGATGTTGTCACGGATGATCTCGTAGATCAGCATTTCGTCGTGGCCGTCACGACGGATCGTGAGCTTCACGGTTTCGCCCCTCGGGCCGGTGATCCGATCGACGGCGTCGTTGAGAGACCAGCCGACGGTGGATTCGCCATCGACCTCGACGATCTGGTCATCGGGCTTGATGCCGGCAAAGTACGCCGGCGTCCCTTCGAGCGGATTGACCACTTCGATCTCTCGCTTGTCATTGTGGCGGATCAGGATGCCCACGCCGACGAAATTGCCTTCGGTGGCCTGGCGGAAGCGCCGCAGGGCATCCGGCCAGATCACCTCCGTAAACTCATCGAGCTGACGCATCGCGCCGTCTCCGAATTCACGGTAGATCACTTCGTCATTGAGGCCGATCGTCTTCTTGTTCACATCCGACAAACGGCCGAGCAACCGGTTGGCGTACCAGTTGTCCAGATCACGGTCATTGGACTTGCGCAGATCGTTCAGTTCCTTTTCGATCGCGCGATTCCACTGCTGAACGCGCTGACGGTCATTCAGTGTCGTAAACGCCTCTTCGAGTTGATTCGTGGTTGCGAGGAGCTTGAGCGATCTGAGGCCGCCCTCGAGAATCGGGCGCCAGCCGTCGCCCTCGATGTGCTCGCGTGCCGCCACGCGGAGCGATTCACGCAGCATCCGAAAGTCGATTCCATCGGTGCGTTCGCGCCAATCCGTCGCGGTCGCCGGATTGAACTCGCCCAGCGGTTCTTCACCCTGCCGCTTAAGCGCGGCGTTGCGCATCTGGTGCAGTTCACGCGGGGCGTAACGGGAGATCAGCGCCACCCGCTGATTGACCAACTGCAGTTCGCGGTCATATTCACGGTATTCATCCTGCCGGTCCGTATCGTCGTAGAGCGTGCGGACGCGAAACAGCAGTTCCTGCGCGAGCAGCCACTCGCCGTCGGATTTCGCCCGCGGCAGTTCCGCCTTGGCGCGATCGATCAGCTGCTGAATATTCTCATCATGAAAGGCATCTTCCAGCCGATCGCTCAACGTCTGAACTTCCACGGCTTTCCGAAGCGCGCCGGAGATGTCGCCCTCGTCCATGTGTTCGAGCATTGCCGCGTAGGCCTTTTCCCGGGCTTCCTCACGGTCCTGATCGGAGGCCTTCAGATTCTGCTGATGAGTCAGCAGCGTGCTCCGGAAGGTGTCGGCGCTCTTCTCCGATTCGACGTCGGCCGGCAGATTGTCGAGATACCGCTTGAGCGCCGAGCCATCGCCGCTCAACGCCGTCTCCCAGACGCTCTTCGACCAATCCTGAACCGGAGAATCCGCTTCGGGTACGGCCGTACTCATGCTGAGGGCGGCGGTCGCCAGCAGTGCGCACACGGCCAAAGTCATCGGAACACATCGTGTGATGGATCTCTTCATCGTGAAGGGCTACCTGTGTGAGAGAAAGTAAAGTGATGTTCCAGTTGGCGGGCAGGGACGACGGGTCGCCTTCAACGGGATGGCCGGCGGGGTTTTCGGGACGGTCGGACGCCGCCGACCGTTATCGGCCCCGCCGCCCGCGGGTACAACTCCCGGGCAGCATCGGCTATTGCCTTGAATTGCTTCACGCCTTTGCACGGCTCCGTCTTCCTTGCTGCAAGACCCAACGGCGATATCGACCCTCCTCGCCTATCTTGTACCGATATCACCCATCAGAGTTCGCCGAATTTCCTGATGTCGAACCTCCGATCCGAATGTGGCATATGCTTTCTCCGGAGAAATCGAACGTGTCGGAATCGCTTTTCCGCCAAGCCGCTCGGAGTCGACCAACGTGATCACGATTGCCGCCCAGAGTGAAGGAATCGATGGCTTGAGTCGCGTTCTCTGGTTGTTCGGACTTCTCACGCTGCTGCTTCTGCTGATCTTCCTGATGATCGCGGCTTTGTCGGTCCTTCGACATCGCCGTCGGGTTCGGTCGCAGAAACTTCGGAAGCGGCCGGAGCCGAACGCCTGGGAGGAGGCCGGCCGGCGGACCGAGCCGTATGAACCCCGGCCGAAGAACATCGATTGAGCCACGGGGCCGGAGCCGGCGACGGAATGGACGCAGGTCGATATCACGATGACGAATCGTTCTTCGCAGCGCTCCCCCGATCCCCGTCTTCGCCGCCGAATTCCGCCTCGAACGCCCGCACCCGCTCGTGATCGGGACGTCGTCGCTGCGCTTCGCGAAGCCACTGGCGGGCCCGTTCACGACGTCCTTCGGACAGTCGGGCACGACCGGCGTGGACCGCCCACCGCCACGACTCTTCATGGTGTTCGTTGGCGGAAAACACCAGCGTCCAGACCTCCCCCGCCGCTTCAACTTCGTCGATTTCTTCCAGCGAGCGCCCGAGTTCATCCGCCACCATCGGACGCGACCGCTCGGCGGCCGGGAGCGGCATCAGCAGTTCCGCGGCGGTTCGGGGATCCCCGCTCCGCCGATGAATCCCCGCTTCGATGACCCGAAAGCTGAGTTCGCGCGGGTCGATCCGGCGGGCCTCGCGGATCCGGTTCAGCGCGGCCTCGTACTCACCGCGTTCAACCTCGAGATTAGCCAGCGACGCGTAGACCAGCGGCTCGTCGGGATCCAGTTCAAGAACGCGGTTCAAGCGCGTTTCCGCCCGTTCCGGTTCGCCCTGAAGCAGCAGAACCTGGGCCGCGAAGAAGGCGTGCTTCGTCTCGCCGGGGTTGATCTCCCCGGCCCGTTCGAAGTGCTTGAGCGCCGGCCCGAAAAGTCCAGCGGCCTGGGCGACCTCGCCCGCACTCTGATGCAGGCCGGCATCACTCGGGCGAAGTTTCGTGGCGTGGCGGTAGTGCTCGTAGGCCTCCTGCATCAATTGGCCCGAGAGACGCTGCCGCCCCTGTTCCCGTTCTCCGGCCGCCTCGGCGAGCAGGGTCCGGGCGAACAGCTCGCGCGCTCTCGGCTCGTTCGGGGCCCGATCCATCAGACGCAGCAGGATCGCGCGGGCCCGGGGCAGATCGGCGGAGGCAAAGTACTGTTCCGCGGCATCCAGGGAGGCCTCGATCGCACCGGCACCAACCGTTGATCCCGCATCGAGCGTACGCTCGGGTTCCGGTTCGGCGGCAATCTCACCCCCGTCGCAGCCGATCAGTACCGGCAGCAGAATGATCAGGGGAGCCAGCAGGCGGGCGCGGGAGTGTGGCTGGAGTATCATGCGGGGTTCCATGATCAAGACCGAACTGGCCAAATCGTACACTCCCGCCGAGGCGGAGGATATCGTCCGCGCCAAATGGGATGAAGCCGGCGCGTTTCATGCGGTGGCCGAGTCTGCGGCGAAGTCGTCTCGCGCGGGTGAGCCCTATGCGCTCATGATCCCCCCGCCCAACGTCACCGCCGCGCTGCACCTCGGCCACGCGTTCAACAACACGCTGCAGGATGTGCTCA
>SKZB01000312.1 GCA_007127615.1 Phycisphaerales bacterium
AGGGATTTTGTCTGCCCCTTCACGCTGCTGCCGCGCCCGATCGGCCATGGCCCCTGAGCCCTTTCGGGGGTCGGCCAGGGGGGACTTGTCTTCAGGATTGGAGGGCTGGCGGCGAAACCCCCCAGTGAAGGTGCCAGGGTCACTCCGTACCCACACAATTTCCGGAAGATCCGATCATTTTGATGCGATGCACGTACAGGCGTTCGTAGCGCCTGGCAAACGGTTCGCCGTCATATCGCACAGGACGGGTGCATCCGGTGAAGATTTGCTCGGAATGCAGGCGTCACTCGAGGTTGGCCGCGCCGGCGATGATTTCGGTGAGCTCGGTCGTGATCTGCGATTGACGCGCGCGGTTGAAGTCGCGCTTGAGCGTGCGGCCGAGATCCTTGGCGTTCTCCGTCGCGGCTTTCATGGCGACCATGCGCATGATCTGTTCGCTCACCACGGCTTCGTTGAACGCCTGGAACAACGTGGTCTTCACCGCCATGGGCAGAAGATCGTCCAGCAGTTCGCGGCCCGACGGGCTGAAATCGTATTCGGTGGACTTTTCCTCGTCGCCCGATTCGTTCCGCGGTGCGTCCGGCGCGAGTTCCTCCGACTTGAGCGGGAGCAGCTGCAGCACTTCCGGCCGCTGCCGGGCGTTGCTGATGAACCGCATGTAGACGACCCGGACCGCGTCGTACGCGCCTTCGGTGAACTCTTCGATCAGGCGCGAGGCGAGGCGTTCGACCTCTTCGTAGTGCGGCTTGTCGCCGAAGGTGTGGCGCTCATCGATGGTGTGCTTGAGGAACTTGAAGAAACCGACCGCCTTCTTGCCGGAGGTTTCCAGCCGGAACTCGGAATTCTTGTCCTTGAGTTCGCGCAGGTGAACGACGGCCTGACGAAGCACGTTGGCGTTGTACGATCCGCAGAGGCCGCGGTCGGAGGTGATGACCAGCACCAGTTCCCTGCCCGCGGGCTGATCCGGCCCGGCGATGAGCGGGTGGGAGGTATCGCCGGCCGCCCCGGCCACTTCGCCGACGAGCTGACGGATCTTTTCCGTGTACGGCTGGCTCGCCTTGGTGCGGCCGACCGCGGCGGTGAACTTCGCGGTCGCGATCATCTGCATCGTCTTGGTGATGCGCTGGATCGTCTTGACCGCGGTCATGCGTTTCTTGATTTCTCGGGTCTGGGCCATAGACCGGTCAGTGTAGCGAAACCGCCGGCCCGCGCGAAGCGGTTCGGGTGGCTGTTCACCCGCCCAACCGCACATTCGGCTCACTTCGTTCGTGGTTTGATCGGAAGGTGGACTTCAAGCCATTTGCGGTCGTTCGGTACGGAGGGATCGTTGTAGTAGAACGCCCGCGGGTCACCGGCCACCCGCCAGTGATCCTGCTCCGCCAGCCACGCTTCCAGTTCGGCCAGACCGCGGCGAACGGTGGACAGGTGGTACCGGCCGGTCATGCCGATCGCGAGAACGGTGAGCGGCTCGGTGTCGATCACCTCGACCCGGCCGTCCTCACCGGTCGGGCCGAGATCGGCGGTGCGGTAGAGAAACGACATCGTCCACCGGCGGGGGCCGCTGGCATCTCCGTCCCAGCCGTGGTAGTCCATTTCGACGGGGGAGGTCATGGCGATCTCGCGCCGCTGGATGTGCCGAAAGAGCGGCCAGAAGCCCAGATTCATGCCGACATTGGCATTGACCCGGCCGGAGACTTCCGCCCGGCGGACCGGCGGATAGTGCTTGATGTCGATCGCGCCGGGCGGGGTCGGTTCGGGATAGCCCTCGGGCAGGTGGGTATCGATGCGGCTGCTTCCGAAGCGGTAATCGCCGTTCCCGCCGGTGATCCTGGCCCCGGGATTCCCGCCGGCCCGCTTGATTTCGCCCGGGCCGCCGGGCGCATCCGCCGGCAACCCCGATCGATCGTGGTCGTCATCACCCGGCGCGGCGGGCGCGGGGCCGGTCATCAACACGTTCTCATCCTGACTCGCGCAGCTGACGGTACACGCCAGCAGGGCGGCGAGGAGCAGGGCCGGGAAGAGCGGGGTGGGAAATTGCGGCGGCGCGGGGATTCTCATCATGATGCGTTGGGTCCGGCGGGGCGTTCGGGGACGCGGGTCCGAAACCGTATTCGCCGGGGATGCGGCGCGGATTCGCCACCCTCACCGCCGCCGCGCGGTAGGATTTGCGCTTGTGATGAGCACCACTCCGTCCACGGCCGAACCGAAGAAAGTTCCCATGTCGCAGTCGTCCCTCACCGACCACGAAAGAGACCCGCTGATCAAGGCCCGCCGCGAGAAACTCCAGCGGTGGCGAAGCGATCTCGGCTTGCAGCCCTACGGCCGGCGGGTGGACGGGCTCGTTTCGCTCACCGAGGCCCGGGCGCTCTTCGATCAGAACGCACATGACCGGTTCGGCGCGGCGGTCGAAGCCGCGAAGGACACCCCCGATCAGCCGGTGGAGGATCAGCGGCCGCGGGCGCTCGTCGCCGGCCGGTGCGTGCAGCACCGCGTGATGGGCAAGCTCGTCTTCATGGTGCTGCGCGACCACTCCGGCGACCTGCAGGTGTCGGTCTCCAAGAGCGATCTCGATCCGACCTCGTTCAAAATCGCGTCCAAACTCGACTACGGCGACATTGTCGTCGCGGGCGGGCCGGTCGGCATGACGAAGAAGGGGGAGATCTGCATCTGGGCGAACCGGTTCGAAGTGCACTGCAAATCGCTCGTTCCCCCGCCGGAGAAATTTCACGGCCTGCAGGATGCGGAGCTGCGCTACCGGCAGCGGTACGTGGACATGTACGCCAACCCCGGGACGATCGAGACGTTTCAGTTGCGTTCGAAGCTCGTTTCGCAGGTGCGCCGCTTCATGGACGGCCGGGGCTACCTGGAAGTCGAAACGCCGATGATGCAACCGATCGCGGGCGGTGCCGCCGCGCGGCCGTTCATCACGCATCACAACGCACTCGGGATGGAACTGTACCTGCGCATCGCGCCGGAGCTCTATCTCAAGCGCCTGCTCGTCGGCGGCATGCCGCGCGTCTACGAGATCAACCGGAACTTCCGCAACGAGGGCGTGGACCGTTCGCACAACCCCGAGTTCACGATGATGGAGGTCTACGAGGCGTTCGGCGATTACGATACGATGCGCGAGCTGACCGAGTCGATCATTCATGAGCTGGCCCAGACGTGCGCTCAGATCAGCCGCGAGCGAGCCGCCAACGATGTCCCCCCCGGCCCCGATGCGCCGCTGATCCTTCCCTTCGGTGAAATCAACATCGACTACACCCGCCCCTTCCGGGTGGTGACTTACGGTGAGTTGTTCGAGCGCGCGATGGGCTTCGACATGTTCGACCGCGAAAAGACCCGCGCGAAGGCGAAACAGGAACACCTCGAGAACGCGGACCGGCTCGATCACTGGCTGCTGGTGAGTGAGCTGTTTGACCGGTACGGCGAGGCGGAGATCGATCCGTCGAAGCCGACGTTTGTGAAGGATTTTCCCGCGGCGATCTCACCGCTGACCCGGCCGCACGAGGAGAATCCCGAGCTTTCCTACCGGTGGGAACTTTTCATCGCGGGCATGGAACTGGCGAACAGCTACACCGAGCTGAATGATCCGGAGGTGCAGCTTCAGAAGTTCACCGAACAGCTGGCCGGCGCGGATGAAGAGGTGCAGACCTTCCGGGCGCTCGATGAAGACTTTCTCCACGCTCTGCGCGTCGGGATGCCTCCGGCCGGGGGGCTCGGTGTCGGTATCGACCGCATCATCATGCTGATGACCAACTCCACCACGATCCGCGATGTGATTCTCTTTCCGCTCATGAAGTCCCGTGCGGCCGAAGCGGGTGAGCCGCAGGGTGAGGGGTGAGGGAGAGGCACGGAGGCACGTAGGCACGAAGAGCGCGCGACGTCCGACTTTCCTCCGTGTCGGCGCCCCTTCGTGGCTTTCACGCCCGTGCGTCTTCGACCCCCCCCCGTCACTTCGTCGCCCCACCACATGCTTCGGCCATTTTCCGATGGGGGGCGGGACGAAGCATGGCACCCGGGAACTGGACACGGCACCCTTCAGACATTCTCCCCGAAGGCGGGAATCTACTTCCGCGAAGAAACCGTCCCGCGCGCTAACCGGGTCCCCGCCGCCGCGGGGATGACGAGCAGTCGTGCGTCACTCCGTCGCTTCGTCGCTCCGTCGCTCCGTCCCTTCTTCCTCACAAATTTCAATTCACGCCGTACGAGATACAATCCCCCCATGCACACGGTTGTGGGGCGAATCCGTTGTCTTGTGCTGACCTGCGTGCCGGCGCTGGGCGTGGCCCTTCATCCGGCGCACGGCGCCGCCGCTGCCGCCGATGACGAGACACTGCGGCACGAAACGGAAGCATCGTGGGAAAGCGTTGATGAGCAGTGGTACATCATCGAACTGCTCGGCCGGCACGCCGGCTGGAAGCGCATCTCGATCGAGAGAGATCGCGATGGAGATTACCGCACGTTGACGGAAACGGTCCTGCGCCTTCAGCGGGCGGGCACGGACTTCGAGATCACCACGGAGGCATCCGTTTACGAGACGGCCGGCGGCGAGCCCACCATCATGAGCGTGGCCCACGACCATGCCGGGAATCGACTCGGCGCCACGTGGATGTTCATGCCGGATAAGAAGACCGTCGGGCACCTGGAAGACGGCCGATTCGTTGAAGACCGCGATCGGCCGATCGGGGTCTGGCTCATGCCCCGCGCGGCGGCGCGGTTCGTTCATGAGCGCACGAAAGGCGGCGCGAGCGAGATCACCTACCGCGCGGTTGATCCCCGTTACGGTCTGGAACCCTTTTCGATTCGCCGCGTGCGTCTCGGTACGTGCACCTTCGTCATGGACGATCGCGAAGTCCCCATCACCCGGTGGCGCGCTCACCATGAATTCGAACCCTTTCCCTTTGAAGAATGGATCTCCGCCGACGGCGTCATGGTGCGGCGCACGATGAAGACCGGCCTCGGTCCGATGACCCTGCGCCTGGCGGACCGTGAATCCGCCCGG
>SKZB01000445.1 GCA_007127615.1 Phycisphaerales bacterium
GGACCCTTGATGGGGATGATCGAAGGAATCCCGATGAATCTGATCCTGGCGGAGACCAACGAGACGGGCATGACCTGGCTGGAAGCGATTCAGCGCGGCGGGCCGGTCGGGTATCTCATTCTCGCGATGAGTGTGGCGGCGCTGGCGCTGATCATCATGCACTTCATCCAGATCCGGCGGGTGGCGCTCCTGCCCCCGGAGCAGCTCACCCCGCTTGATGATCTGCTCCGCCGCGGCGATGTGGCGGGCGCGCTCGAATTCTGCCTCAATCCCGAGCATGACTCCTACCTCGTGCGCATTCTGTCCTCGGGGCTGACGCGGTTTCAGAAATCGGCGTTCGGCGCGTTTGAAATCAAGAACGCGATCGAGGAAGCGGGTGAAGATCAGACTTCGCGGCTGTACCGTTCCACGGACGCGATCGGGGTGATCGGCAACATCGCGCCGCTGCTCGGACTGCTCGGCACGGTCATCGGTATGGTCGGCGCGTTCGAGGCGATCGGCCAGACCGGCGCGGCCCGGCACGAAGAACTGGCGGGCAGCATCAGTCTCGCGCTGATCACCACGCTCATGGGGCTCACCCTCGCCATCCCGTGTATTGCACTGCATACGTTCTTTCGCAACCGGATTGACACGTTCGCCTCCGAAGCGGCGATGGAGATCGAACGACTGACGCTGCATCTCGAATCAAGCGGTTCCGGCCCGCCCGCCGCGCCGGGGCAGGGAGCGCGGTAACGAATGACGTGGCGCCGGAGACAACGCGAGCGGATCTTCCCCGTCGACATCACGCCGATGATCGATGTCGTGTTTCTCCTGATCATCTTCTTTATGGTGACCGCGCAGTTTGCGAAGATCAGTCGGGCGGAGCTCGATCTGCCGCGCGAGCCGGGCGAACACGGTGAGCCCGACGAGCCCGACGCCATCGTCATCAACCTCACGCGGGACGGCACGCTGATCGTGAGCGACCGCGAGATCGAGCGTGATGCCCTGTCGTCGATGGTGCAACAGGTTCTCGAGCCGGCGACGGGCGATCCCGCCGCGGCGCCCGTTCTCCTGCGGGTCGATCGGGAAGCCGATTCGGCTCGTCTCAATGAACTGATCGAGCAACTGCAGGCGATCGGCGTCGGCCGGGTACGCGTGGCCACCGAAGTTCCGTAATCTTCATTTCAGGGAATTGATCCAACCGGCATGTGGACACGAGAACGAAAAAACCATCGGCGACGGGAACGCATCACGCTCAATCTGGCGAGCATGATTGACGTCACGTTTCTGCTGCTGATCTATTTTCTCGTGACCACGGTCCTGGCGGAGCCGGAGAACCGGCTCACGCCGGATCTGCAGGTGCAGACCGGCGAAGCCGCCGGCCGCGAGGCCGATCTTGAACCCCAGGTCCTGGAGGTGCTGTTCGCGGATGGCCAGCCGGTCTATCGTCTGGGCCGCATCGTCATGGTCTCCCGCGCGGAACTGCGGGAGCGTCTGGACGCGTTGCCGCGTTCGGCGGGTGTCTTCATTCGGGTGGGGGACGGCGTGCCGGTGGGCTTTGCGGTCAGCGCCATTCAGGTGGCGCGCGATCTGGACTTTGAACAGGTGACGTATGTCCCCCATTCGCCGTAAAACACGAACCCTCCTGTTGAGCGGCGCCTTCCTCGCGTGGTCTGGTTTCGGCCATCCCGCAGCGTGGGGGGACGATCGGCACGACGAAAAGGCGGTGACCGCGTACCTGGAGCGACTGGACTCCCCCGAACTGCTGGTGGTGCATCTTGAACAGAAGCTGGAGCGTACGCCGCGGAACGAACGGGGGGAGTTGGTCATTCGGATTGCCGAGTTGTACGTTCAACTGCTTCGGCGCGAACAGGATGCGGCGCAGCGCAAGGTCTATGAGGCGCGCAGTCGACAGTTGCTCGATGAAGCGCCGACCGAGGTGGCGCGCCAACTGGAGTTGTCGCTGCTGCAGGCCCGATACCGTGAGGCGGAGTCGATCGCGGAGCGGTATCGCCTCCGTCTGATTGACATCGATGAACTTGCGGATGCAATCGGCTTCCTGCGCGAGATTGCGCCGCGACTCGATCAGTTGAGTGAATCGCTCCGGAGAGACATCGAGCGCACGCAGCGCGATGCGGATCGGGCCCGGGGCCGCGCCGCCGCTGCGTTGAACGAGCAGTTGCGGCGCGACCGTCAACTCCAGCGGCAGTCGGCGTTCCTTTTCGGCTGGTCCGCGTACTACCTGGGCTGGCTCGATCCCGGACCGGAATCATCGGCGCAGTTGGACCGGGCGGAAAGGGTCTTCGCCCGACTGTTGCGCACCGCAACCGATCACCCTCGACCGGAAGATGTCTCCGTCGATCTTCGTGCCGATGAGGCCTCGGCCCGATCGGTCCTCGGCATGGCGCTCTGCAAGTCCGTGAATCCGGCGTACACCGGGGTGGCCACGGCGCTCGAGTGGATCGAACTGCTCGAGCACGAACGAACCGAATCGTCGGTGCGTGAGCAGGCGCCGGGATGGAAGCTCGTCATCCTACTGAGAGCCGGAAACTACCGCGAGGCCGGAACGTTGCTTCGTGATCGGTGGGATGAAAAAGAGACGCGGATTCCCACCGCCTGGCTTCGACTGGCGGCCATCGCCGCCCTGGAATCGGCGCCGAACGGCGAAGTCGAAGATGGCATTCAGCAACGCGAACGCACCGCACTGATTGATATGGTCGTTGAGCGGTTCGCCGCGCGGGGTGAGTTGAACCAGGTACTCGAACTTGCCGAGCGGTTCGGACTCGACACCATTTCCGGCGGCGGCTTTGCGCCGCGTTACCTGCGCGGCATGCTGCTATTTCGAATCGTTCAGGAGGGGAATGAATCCGAAACGCTGTCCGACCCGGAGCGCCGTGAACAGTACGAAGCGATTGTCTCGGAACTGCAATCTGCGCTGCACGTGGCCGGTCCGGAGGAGTCACCCGAACGGGTGGCGTCGATTCACCGGCTGCTCGGCTGGTCTTTGTACGAACTGGATCATTGGCGCGATGCGGTGGATCACTTTCTCGAAGCGGAGAAGGCGCTGCCACGTGAGCAGGCGGCGGAATCGCTCCGCATGGCGATCATGGCTCTCGATCGTCTGCTGCGCACGGAATCCGACGCCGATCTGGCGTTGCGGCATGAGCAACTGACCGAGCGATACCTTGACCGCTATCCCGAGACGGGGTTCGCCAGCCGGCTTTTGCTGCACCGGACGGGCGGCCGGGAGGTCTTATCGGAAGAGCAGCGCGCGGCGCTGCGTGATATCGGGGCGGACGATCCCTCGTACGTTCAAGCACGCCTGCGCCTGATTTCTGATCATTTCCGTGCGTTCCGTCGCGCGGCCCCGGATCAGAAAGCATCGCGCGCCGATCGTTTTCTTGATGCCTCCGGCGACCTGGTGCAGTTCATTCTGGCGCAGCCCGAGGATGACTCCCCGGATGAGTCGCTGCTTCACCTGGCGCGTCAGATGCTGGAAGTCGCGCTGTCCGACGACGGCGCGGCGGCGGATGTGGCCCATCTGGCGTTTGAGTTGATCGATCGGCGCGAGCTGGCGCCCGCCGACCCGCTCGTTGCCGAAGAGTTGACCTGCCGGCGCGTACAGTACGACCTCGTGCGTGACCGCTTCCGCGATGCGGTGGACCAGGCTGAACGCATGTGGAGCGAGACCTCCGGGTCCGTCTGGACGCGACAGGCCGTTCGCGCCGTGTTTCGACATGCCTACCGCCGGTGGGAGCGGGCCGGCACGCGGGAGCGCGAGCCGTACGGGCGGGTCGCCCTGTCGTACGGCGGACGCGTGCTGCGGGAGTTTGAAGATGACGCCGAGGCGCTGTCCCGGAGCGTGCCGCACCGTGTGGCTTCGATCGTGGCGGAACTCTCGTACTCGTTCTGGCGCGTTCACGGGGAGGAACGCGATGGTCGGGCGGCTCAGTATCTCTACGAACGGCTGCTCGCCTACCACCCGCGCGTGGAGACGTATCTCGAGCGCGCCGCCGCGCTGGCGGAACACTTCGATGATCTGGAATCGGCCCTGTCGCACTGGCGGCGGCTCGCGGTGGGACGGGAAACCGGAACGGCCCCGTGGTACGAAGCGCGATTTCATGTCATTTCAATCCTGGTTCGGATTGATCCCGAGCGCGCTGCCGAAGCGCTGCAACAGTACGATGCGATCCATGCCGAGGGCGCCCCCGAGCCGTGGGCCTCGCGCTTCGATGAAATCCCCCGCGCGTTGCCCGCTTCGACGGAGCCGGATTCATGAATCGCGAGCGCCTGAGCGCCATTCTCGGTCTTCCGCCGGAATCGGAAGCGCACGAACTGCTCGGTCTGGCCGAAGTGCCGACGGATCGTCGCGAAGTGAATCGGCGGCTTGATGCCAGGCTCGCGCAGATCGAGGCCCATTCGGATGCCGACAGCGATGAGGCGGAGCGGGCCCGCCGGATCGTTCGTAACGCGGCCCGGCGATTGCACGAACAGCTCACCCGCGCCAGGACGCCCGATCCGACACGCCGCACGCCACAGCGTTTTGCGCTCACCGAGTTGGACCGCAGTGTGCTCGGCGTCCTCGTGGGAAGCGGCGGGTGGAACGCGTCGAGCCGCGCGCGTCTGGTCGCCCTCGCCCACCACCACGGCGTCGGGCCGTACGGCCTCCTGCGCGTCATCTGCGGCCTGAACGATCATGCGCGAAGGCACGGACCGCGCATCACCATCTCGGATATCACCGGCCGAACCGAGACGGCGGCAACGATTCGACAGCGCGAGGCCGAGGATGTTCGCGCCGAGGAACTCATCAACCGTTATGCCCCGGAGTTCCGGGAAGGTACCGTCTGGGCGACGATCAAGCTTTCGGTTCTGTTCGGCCTGCTGACCCTGCTGGTTGCCGGCGCGATCATCGTCCCGCTCTGGCATCATCAGCGCACGATCCTCACGACGCGGACCGCACCGCCGGGAGCGATCTCGCCCGATCCCATGGTCGATCGTGAGCGGGACCACCCTTCGACCGAGGGCGAGCGACCGCGGCAACCGGCGCTGGAGCGTTGGCCGACGTTGACGCCGCCCATTCGCGCCCCGAGATGGGAGGAGCTTGATCGGAAGGGGGCAGAGCTTCGTGACGAGTTCAGCGTGCTGACCGGCCGGATGCTCGCGTCGGTTGAGCCGGATGATGAGGTCTTCGGGCGATGGGCGGTCGCGGTCGATCGTTTCGGCCGGATCTGGCCGGGCCTGGAGGAACGCGATTCGGGCCGACTGGAAGAGGACTTTCTCCAGCCGCTCTATGCCTCCGCCGGTCGCCCCGATCGGCACGACCCCTTGCTGGACGCGCTCGGCCCGGTCTCGCGCGAACCGGCGGCCGCTTCGGAACTTTTCTCAGGAAGTTGGCGGGTGGGCATGTTGTTCGAGCTCACGCAGGATCATCGACTGCCGCAGCGCACCCGCCAGCGCGCGCTCGACCTCTTGAACCATTCTTTCGCCCGGCGCATCGATCAGGAATTCCTTTGGCGGGATCGGGAGGCGGCGATCGGCGACTGGCTGGACCGCGTGCTATCCTCGATGGTGCGTGACGTTGAGACTTCGCGACCCGATGATCTGGCGGGTTTGTGGGGGGCATGGATTGAAACGCTCGGTCGGGTTCGGTTCGGCGAGTCGCGGCAGCGCCGGCTGCTCGATGCCGTGGAATCATTATTGAGCGAAGTCTCCGATCCCCGTGAACCGGCCGGCCGTCCCGCGCTGGTGGCGCATCTGTTGCGGGAACTCGATTTCGAAAACAGCGCCATCGTTCGGCAGCGCGTGGGCGAGTGGATTCGTCCCGGCCGGCTGAGTTCGAGACAGCTCTGGGTGCTGACTTCACTTCTGGCACTGGACCGGGCCACGCCGTGGCTCAACGAGCAGATGATCATCATGCCCGAAGCCGATGATCGGCTGCGCGGGCGCGCCGCGCAGGATCTCGAAGCGCTCTGGCCGCCGCGGACGGTTTCGTCCGACGACCCCCGGCAAGGTCACCGCATCGCCGTCGATGTCGAGTCGGGACAGCGCTGGCGCGATCTTGAAGAAGCGTTGCTCGAACCTCGCCGGGAGATCAGCGACCCGCTGTCGGCGCTGCGGCAATTGACGCGACGGGTCTGGCTCAACGAGGCCGCGCTGCATCTGGCGGTCGGTGATCACGATCAGGCCCGCGAAGTCATGAACGACATCGAAGACCTCGATGGCCGCTCCCGCGAAGGCAGTCGTCATGCGCTGACCAACCCGTACGGACGCGGCGGATCGGGTGCGATTCGTCCCGGTCAGCCGGCCGGCCCCGATGGCGTATGGGCCGAAGCATACATGTCGGCCGGGCGCAGCGTGGATGCGCGGCTTCAGGAAATCCAACAGTTGGAGCGGCGGGGGGGTGGTGACCTCGGCCCGCGCGATGCCGCCGTCCTGGTCCGTGAGGCGTACCGTGGCTCGCCGCGTGAGATCAGTGATCACGCCCAGCGTCTGGTCGAATCTCGTTTCGCTTCCGGGCCGACGGTGATCCTTGAACTGATCAATGAGTTGCCCGACGCGCCGCGCCACCGCCGGACGATCACGTTCATCGAGCGCATCACGAACACCACCATTGCCGACCGGGGTGACGATCGAGAGGAAGCCGAAGCCCGTGCGCGGCTGGCGTTGATCGAGCGTCGGTTGAAACTCCAGCAGCGTGGGCCGGATCCACGCGATGCGCACGCCGAACTGATTCGCGGGTCGTTCGAGAGGCAGTTGCTGGCGATTCAGCCCGAAGAACGATCGGTCAGCACGGAACCCGTCCGGGAAACCGCGCAGCGCCTTCGCCAGGGGTGGTGGTCCGTGGTGAGCGAAGCGGCGGTTTCGTCGGCCGACCGTGAAGGGAGCCTGGCGGCGCTGGACAGTATTCAGCAGGAACACGCCCTGCGCCGTCGCCTGGCGCGCGGTTCGCTTCAGAAGACTCTCGCGGAGCGAATCGGCGTGCTGGATCTCCTCGGAGAATTGATCACCATCGAACAGCCGCCGCGCGAAGCAATCGTGCGACGATTGCTCGAACGCACGCTGGTCGACCGGCGCGAGGCGACCGATGTGCTCGGGCAACTGCTCATCACCGAAGCCGCGCTGTCTCGGCTCTGGCGCATGCGGCTGGATCTTCCCGAGCGAGCCACCGGAGAGGGTTCATCATGACCGACATCCTCCGAATGATCCTGTTTCTACCGATCGTCCTGAGCATGGCGAGTTTCAGCGTCCAGGCGGGGGATGAGAACGCCATCGACTGGTCCGATCGGCTGGAAGGGCTGACGCCCGACGCGCCACTGGCGTACTTTGAGCTGGCGGAAGAAATCGCCGACGCCGCGGGAAGTGAGTCGGATCAGGACACGGCCCGGCATCTGTTCGCACTGGCGGGGGTCCTTTCGCCGGACGGTCTCGGCGCCAGCGCTGCCCTTGCCCTTGCGGATCTTGAAGCATCGCCGACGCGCGCGCAGCAGTACCGGGGGCTGGCCGCTCTGCTCGCCCCTCCGGAGTCGGCCTTCTTCACCTCACTATTCGGCACCGCGCGGCGCGATGTGGATGCCACGACGGATCCGGTTCGTGCCCGCGCGCTGGTTGATGCGTTCAGTTTCTACCGCCGGGGCCACGGCCGTCGCGCACTCCGCGCGCTGCAACGTGCGGATGCGGTGGAAACGCTGCATACCCTGGATCCGATCTTTCCGGGCGGTACCCATCGATTTCTTCAGATCGCGCAGACGATTCATCCCGGCGCCCGGCCGACACTGAGCGATGACGATCTCACCCGCCTGCTGCAGATCGAGCTGGCGCTGCTCGCGCCCGACAAAGTGCCCTGGTCGGTCGATCTGACCTGGTCGCGTCGGGCGCCGCTGCTGGAATTCAATCCGGGCCGGCTGGAGGAAACGTTCGGCGTGGATCCGGACCGAACGATTTACCGTGAGGGTCGTTGGGTCAGCCCGCCCGCCCGTTCCGGCGGCGACTGAGGCGTTCCTGCACGAGCCCGCCGAGTTGGTCGGTCATCCCCGGAAACTGAAGCGACCACAGCCCCCAGTTCGTGTCGAAGGGGTCCTGGGCCAGTTCGAGGCCTTCCAGAACGGTCTTCTTGAGCTGATCGGTGGACAACTGATCGACCTCGCCGTCCTCAAAGGGAATGGCGAGTTGCAGATCGTCGGGGCGGGGGATGAGAATCGCCAGGGGCGGGGCGGATGGCTCGGTGCGGTACTCGATCGTCCACCGCCAGGCATCACCGCGCCAGACGCAGACCTCATGAATCCCGTCGAGATCCTGCATGATCTGCCGCATACTGTCGAATATCTCCACACTTCCGTTGGGAAGATCGGCCCGTAACTCCTTGACCGCAGGTTCGTTGAAACGATCTCCCCAAACGGGGCGTGCGTAGGGGTTCTTCTTCCGGCTCATCTGGACTCCCAATTCAATCGACACAATCCGTCTCACGTTCGAAGAACGAATCCGATCGCAGCGGCGGCGTAAGACCGCTCGGTCAGGGATTGGCCGGCTCAAGCATGGAGACGGCTGAATATTTCAGTGTAGGCAGCGCCCGATCGCGTGTCACGCCCGGTGTCTTCTCTTTCTGGATTTGTCAGGAAAAGCGCCCGGGCGCACCATGAATTTGCTGGGAGTCGACCGGGGAAAATCCGGCTAAAATTTTTCAAAATAAGAATTTACGGCCGCAATGGGCTTGTGATCGTGCCCCCGGGGCTCACGCGCCGCCCGGCGGCCGCGGTCGCGACTCGATCCTTCGCCCACGATCCGCCCGGAATCTGATTGAGACCAGCAACCCGGCTCGAATCGACCGGGAGGGCGGTTGGGGGTACGATCACCGAAGGCGAATCCGTCTTCGGGACCGATTCGGATTCGCGCGCGGGCGCTCCACGGATGAGAGGCCCGCGAAGACGCCTGGCTTGTGACGAGCTTCCTGCTGCCAATTCCCGCCGGCCAATGTCCTCCAGCCCATACTCTCCCAGAGTCTGAATAGTTCGATAGAAAGATTCCATGAACGAAACCCCGACCTTTCAAGCAAATCAGTCCTCCGCTTCGACCATCGACCTGTCCGACGCCTCCATTCTGCTCGTGGATGACAATGTTCAGAACCTTGAATTGATGCAGGCCTACCTGGAGACGCTCCCCTCCCGTATTCGGACGGCGGAGGACGGCCTCGAAGCCGCCTCCCTCATCGACGAGGAGATGCCCGACCTCATTCTGCTCGACGTGATGATGCCGCGCATGAGCGGCTTCGAACTCTGCCAGAAACTCAAATCAAATCCCCATACCCGTGATATCGTGGTCATCATGGTCACCGCGCTCAATGAGGTCGGTGACTTCGAGCGGGCCGTGGAGTGCGGCACCAACGACTTCATCACGAAACCCGTCAATAAGCTTGAGCTCGTCACCCGCGTGAAATCACTGCTCGAGCTCGCGCTGGTCAAGCGGCGCTACGACCAGATGCTCGGACTCACCCAGCGCCGGGATCTTGACGATCGGGACCGCATCAACGCCGGGGAGAAGCTCGAGTGACCCGCCGGCCTGTCGAGTCGCCACCTTGTTCAATCCGCGTTCGCTGCGTACCTTATCCTTTATGGCCATCCTCGTCTTTGAACACAGTGACCGCTCCGGCATTCAGCGGCTCGGAACAACGCTCCGCGGCTATGGTCATCGGCTGAAAATCATCCGCATTCACCGCGGCGACACCCTCCCGCCGGATCTGGACGATACGGACGGCATCGTCGTCTGCGGCGGGCCGCAATCGGCCAATGACGACTCCCTCGGTTGGCTGAAGACCGAAATGGAGTTCGTTCGAACCGCCCACGAGCATGAGATGCCGGTCATCGGGCTCTGCCTCGGAAGCCAGATCGTCGCCCGCGCCCTCGGCGGCACGGTGGATCGCAATCCCGACGGACCCGAAATCGGCTGGGGTGATTTGTCGCTCACGCCGACCGGTCGTGAAGATCCGCTCTATGCCGGCCTGCCCTGGAAATCCGTCGTCGCCCACTGGCACCAGGATTGCGTGAGCGAACTTCCGGATGGAGCGCGGCTGCTCGCCTCCTCGCCGAAGTCGAAAAACCAGGTCTGGGCGATGGGACTGCGCACCTACGGCATTCAGTACCACCCCGAAATCGATCGCGACGGTTTCGAAGCGTTCGCGGCGGATGAGCCGGATGCGGTGGGGGAAGCGGGGTTGACCCCCGATTCGTTGCGCGAGGAGACCGAGAAGCATTACCCGACGTTCGAACGGTTGACCGACCGTCTGTTTGAGTCGATCGCACTCTTCCTGATGCCGGTCGATCGCCGGTACCGAGGTCTGGTGAAGGATCTCCACCACTGAGTCAGCGCTGAACTCGTGCCGGGCCGGTGGTTCGGGGCGCGGTGGGGAGAGTGGCGAAGAGCGGTTCGGCGGGACGTGATCGGTGGCAACTCGGAAGCAGGGGGGAGTCGATGGCGCGATCCCATCACGATATCGATTGGCAGCAGCGCTGGGATGAGGTTCGATGCCCGTCCTGCCGTTACCAACTCCGCGGGTTGCCGGGCGTGGTCGTGCGCTGTCCGGAGTGCGGCCGGCCGTGTGATCGCGTGAGTGAACTGGCGATGAGCCGTCGGAACTGGAGCATCACGCCGACGTACGAACGGCTCATGCGGCCGGCGATGTGTTTCGTCGCGCTGCTGGTCGTACTCCCGCTGCTGTGGGGTTTCCTGCCGTACGTCGATCAAATGCACGCTCGCATCGGCATCGCCGCCGCCAGTGCGGTGACGGGGATACTGGTGGTGACGTGGCTGGTCCTGTTGATCCGCGGCGCGATGTTTCTACCCGGCGGCGCCGGTCTCGGCGACGTACTTCTGGTGCATGCCATCGTGATCGGATATCTCCTGCTGAGCTTTTCGATCATCGTGGGGGCCCTTTGTCTGATCATCATCGGCGTCGACCTGATGGGCTCTCGATTGTTGATGACCGGCCTTCCCCCCGGGCCCGCGATCGTGGTCGTCCTGCTCCTCATCTCGGCGATCATCGTCTACTATCTTCTGCGACTGCTGTATCGTCTCGATGCACGCGTCGGTCGCCGCTGCGTGCGACATGAAGCGCAGCTCCGCCTGCCGCACGCGTTGAAGAATGAACACGGACCGGAACACCATGACCCCGAGTGAAGCGCGAGCATTGATGCACGAGTGGACGGAAAGTGCCTCCCTGCGCAGCCACATGGAGGCCGTCGCGGCGTGCATGGCCGCCGGCGCCGATGTTCATGAGCCGGAACAGCGGGATCGCTGGATCGTCTGCGGTCTGCTCCATGACTTCGACTACGAGAAACATCCCTCGAAGGAGGAGCATCCCTTCGTCGGGGTTCGGCATCTCCGCGATCATACGGATGTCGATGAAGAGATCATCGATGCGATTCTCGGTCATGCGGCGTATACCGGCACGCCGCGCGGGAGCATGATGGCGAAGTGTCTGTTCGCCGTCGATGAACTGGCCGGCTTCATTGTCGCGTGCGCCAAGGTCAGGCCCAACGGCCTCGAGGACCTCAAGCCGAAGAGCGTGAAGAAGAAACTGAAAGACAAAGCCTTCGCCGCCGCAGTTTCACGCGAGGATATCCGCGCCGGGATCGCGGAACTGGGGGTCGATGAAGACGAACATATCCAGCGCTGTATCGATGCGATTCACCACGCGCCGGAGCGGGTTCCCGTGTGAACGTTGATCATGAATCTGATGGACACCATCAGACACGGCAGGAAGGGAGACTTCATGAAAATCGGCTCGCGCACCCTGTCTGCTTTCCTGGTGATTCTGTTCGCGCTTGGTTGTCAATCCACGCCGGAAGCGGCCTCGCTCAGCGCTCATGCCGATGAGCCGAACGGGTGCCGGCCGCAGCAACCGGATGATCCCGACCTGGAAGCCGTGGTCACGGCTCTGGAATCGCGCACCATCGAAGCGTGGATGCGCACGCTTCCCCGAACGGCCGATCGACCGGCGCATCCGGTGGTCGCCGCGACCCGCTACCGGCCGTTTCCGAGCGATCTCGATCGTGGGAAGGGTGAAGTGGCCATCTGCGGCGTGCCGGAAATCTCGATTGAGCGCCGCGGCGGGGATGGCGAAGAGCGATACTGGCTCCGTCTGGTCGAACCGTGGACGAACGCCGTCACCTGGCACGGGCCGTTTGAACTTGACGCCTCCGGCGAGGTGGTGATTCTGCCCGGCGGGGAGTAAGTGGTCAACCGACGGAGCCACGGAAGGGGTTATCGAAGGGACCAGGGGGCGCGGCGGACATTCCTGGCGGTCCGGCTCACTGGTCCGGCTCAGGGGCGCGTCAGCTGGATCTCCGCATTCTGCGGGAATGACGGAGTCAGGACGCTCACCGACGTGGCCGGCCGAACAATGCCTTCATGCCTCCGCCCCTCCGTTGGGACGACGCGAGAGTGCGACGATCCTGTTCATGCCTGCCGCCAACCGGGCCGGACGACGCGGGACCAGCGGCACCGGTTCATCAAAGGACCGGGATAAAGCTTCCGGTTCGGTGCACCAAGCCCGGTGAACTCGGCATCCTCCCTTCGTCGCTCCGTGCCTTTGTGCCTCCGTGCCTTCATCCCTTTCCTGAGAAGCTCTCATCTCGTCACAACAGGCGATTACGGCTTCGCGCCCTGGCGTTCGGGAGGAGCCGGAGGGGGGCTTTCTTTAGGGCGGTGGGGGGCCAGGCGGCGAAGCCCCCGATGGAGGTAATGCCGTCGATCGAACGCTCGCCGGCTGAGCCCGGACCATGACCGGCGACTCAGGGTGGCGATTGAGCTGTTCTGATCTCACGCCGGACGCCTGCTTCGACCGGGTGAAGCTCACCGCCTGTTGCAGAATGAGCTTCTCGGGATCTACTTCTCGGGCAACCCGCCCAAATCAGCCGGACCGATGCGCCTTCACGGTTTCTTTCGTACTTGGCTTGACCTCGATCTCGGGGAGCGACCCGCCCGCATCCAGCACATCGCGCACGGTGCGGGCGATCGAGACCGGATCGAGGCCGGCTTCTTCGAGCTGCTCGCCGCGGCCGCCCTGGTAGATCCAGCTCTCCGGCAGGGCCAGGCGCGTGATCTTGCGCGTCTCCAGCCCCGCATCGCTCGCGGCATCCAATACGCACGAGCCGAATCCGCCGGTGATCGAATGATCTTCCACGGTGATGATCGGAATGTCGCGCTCCACCAGGGAGCGGATGAGTTCAAGGTCAACCGGCTTGGCGAAGCGGGCGTCGTAGACGCTGACCTTGTACTCACCGTGACCGTTGAGATGATCGAGCGCTTTGATCGCGTTGATCGCCATCACGCCGTAGCCGAGGATCGCCAGGTCCGGCTCTTCGTGCGTGAGAAGCGGCCGGGCCTTGCCGATTTCAAATGGCGGGCATTCATCGGAGAATAGGTCGCTCACGCTGTCGCGCGGATAGCGCACGGCGGAAAGGCCCTTGTCGTAGTGCCGCATCAACTCGAGCGATGCCCTGAGCGAGGGTTCATCCATCGCGGCCATCAGCACCGCGTCGGGGAAGACGCGCAGGATCGACACATCGCAGAAACCGTGGTGCACCGCGCCGTCGCCGCCGACGAGTCCGGCCCGGTCGAGACAGAGCCGGACGGGCAGCCCCTGCAGCGCGACTTCCTGAAAGACCTGGTCGAACGCCCGCTGAAGGAACGTCGAGTAGACCGCAAAGAACGGTTTCCAGCCGGTCTTGGCGAGTCCGGCCATCATGTCCATCGCGTGTGATTCACAGATCCCGGTATCCCAGGATCGATCGGGAAACATCGGGATGACCCGGTTCAATCCCGTGCCATCGGGCATCGCGGCGGTCGCGGCCACGACCTTCTCATCACGCTCCATCACGTCGATCAGCGCATCGGCGAAGGCGGCGGTGAAACCGCGCCCGCCGGATTTCATTTCCGTGCGGCAGCCGCTGACGGTGAAGGGCTTGGGCGAATGGAACGCGGTGGCATCGCTCTCGGCAAAGTCGAAACCCTTGCCCTTGACGGTGTGGATGTGGAGCACCATCGGCCGATCGAAATCCTTGACTTCGATCAGCATATCGATCAGGCCGCGAATGTCATGTCCGTCGATCGGGCCGACGGTCAGCAGCCCGAAATGTTCAAACCACGCATCTTCGGCGATGGCGTCCTTGATCATTTCTCCCGCGCGGTGGTACATCTCACCGATGAACGATCCGCCGGGCAGATTGTCGAGGGCGCCCTTCGCGGCCCGCTTCATCGAGAGGTAGGCGGGATTGACGCGCACGCGGTCGAAATACTGCGCGACCGCGCCCTGCGGCTTGGCGATCGACATGCCGTTGTCGTTGAGCACCACGAGGAACTGCCGCTTGAGCGTTCCCGCGTTGTTGAGCCCTTCCATCGCCACGCCGTTCACGATCGAGGCATCGCCGATGAGCGAGACGACGCGCCGGCCGTCGGGCTTCTCATCCGGATCAAACGATTCGCCGTTGAGCTGATCACCGCGCGCCATGCCGACGGCGGTCGAGATCGCCGTTCCCGCGTGGCCGACGGAGAAGAGGTCGTACGCGGATTCCCGTGGTTCGGGGAAGCCGGCCATGCCGTCCCGCTTGCGCAGTTTACCCAGCAGCGGATACCGTCCGGTCAGCAGTTTGTGGGGATAGCACTGGTGGCCGACGTCGAAGAGCAGCCGGTCGTAGCCGAAGTCGAAGACGTAGTGCAGGGCGATGGTCAGCTCGACCACGCCGAGGTTCGGCGCGAAGTGGCCGCCGGTCTGCTTGATCTGCTCGCAGATGGCGTGGCGGATCTCCGTCGCCAGTTCGGGCAGTTGATCGATGGAAAGCGCTTTGAGTTCCGCGGGGCTCTTGATGCCGGGAAGCAGTTTCAGATCCATGCAGTCGTCCTTACTGGGCTGGCGGGTGAGCTGTCCGCCTGAGCGGGGGAGATCGCGTCTCGCGCGCGAAAAGAGCAATAACCACTGCGAATATGCAACGGCGTAACTCACAGGATAGGACTATTTCGTCCTTCTCGCCATGTACCCGCACAATTCACGGAGCGGCCCGGCGGGGGGGCCGAGGGGGGCGAGGGCTTCGATCGCGCGTTTCTCACACCGCTCGACCTCCGCGCGGGAGCCGTCGATCCCGAGTACGCCGGGGAAGGTCAGTTTGCCCGCCTCCGCGTCCTTGCCGGTCGCCTTGCCGATATGTTCCGCCGATTGGGTCACGTCGAGAAGATCATCCACCACCTGAAACATCAGGCCGGACGCCTCACCGTACTGCGTCAGGGACTCCATGACTTCGTCATTCGCCCCCGCGCAGATTCCGCCCATGCGGCAGGCGGCGCGAATCAGCGCCCCGGTCTTGTTCCGGTGAATCAGCTTGAGCCGGTCGGTCTCGCTCAGACCGTCCGGAAAGCCGCCGAGGGTGTCGTAGACCTGGCCGCCGATCATCGCGGTCGTGCCGGCCGCCAGTTCCATGACGACCGATGCCCGCCGGGGCTCGTCGAAATTGCATTCGCAGATGATCTCGAAGGCCAAAGACATCATGGCATCGCCCGCCAGGATCGCCATCGCCTCACCGGCATGGATGTGCAGGGTCGGCCGGCCGCGGCGGAGCTCATCATCGTCCATCGCCGGCAGATCATCGTGAACGAGGGAGAAGGCGTGGATCAACTCCAGCGCCGCCGCCGGTCCGATCACGTCTTCAACGTCTCCGCCCGCCGCTTCGCACGAGCGAATCGCCAACTGCGGCCGCAGCATCTTCCCCCCGCCCAGAACGGCGTAGCGGATCGCCTCCACCAGGTTGGCGGGCAGTTCGGTGCGTTTCAGCCGCGCATCGAGAAACGATTCAACCCGCTGCACAACGGCGACAGCGTTCTCAGGCTCGGTGGTCAGGGCGTTCGTCATGGACGCAATTGTACGCCAAAGGCGGCAAAAGCGGGCCGGTCCGTTCTCCCGTCAAGCGGAGTCGAGCGAGTCTCCTGAAAACCACGAGCGAAAGAGCGATGCGGCAGCCCGGTTCACATGATCACAAGCCGAAGCGGTGGAGAATGTCTTCGAACGACCCGCCCGTTTCGACCGAGTCGTGCCCGACTTCTGGTGTTCGGAACTGTCCCGTAGAATCTCCCCTGCGTTGACCTGCCGCGTCCACTCCGAGATTCTGTCGCAATCGTGCGGCGCACTCGAGCGGGACGAGGCTCGTGTTCGAACCCCGAGCGGTGACTCGTAACCGAGGAACGTGCGATGAACACCATCACCATCTTCACTCCCGGGCGGTGTTGGAAGTGTCGGGCCGTACGTGATCGGCGCGATGATCGAATGAATGATTGCGCAGCGTGTGGTGCACCGGGGCTCATCGGGTTGCGAATTCAAAAGCCCGAAGCGTTCCGGTTCACGCTGGAGCTGCTCGAGGATCGCCGTCTCGTGCACCACGCCGAGCGGCCGCAGTCGATTCCGACCCCCTTTCCGGTTCATGCGGAGAACTGGCAAACGGTCGGCAACATCTACCTCGAGGCCGGCGCGAAGCTCGATGAAGTGCGAGCCGTGCTGGAAGCCAGGCAGTACACGATTTTCGAAGAGGCGGGGCCGGTGGTGGATCGTCACGAACCGATCTGCCCGGCCTGCGGTGAGGTGATGGACCCGGCCCACGACGAGGCGTGTCCCGCGTGCGCTCAGCCCGTCCGCTGGATCGACGTGCCCGACGAAGACGCCCTGCCGCTGGAGGGCGTGACGTGTCGACGCTGCGGCTACGATCTTTCGGGGCAGCAGACACGACGATGTCCCGAGTGCAGTATGCCGGCGGCGGTGCTGGACACGCCGCAGCTCACGGAACTGGCGAAGCAGGGAGCGCTCGATCCGGATCTCAGCACCGCGTCGCCGA
>SKZB01000237.1 GCA_007127615.1 Phycisphaerales bacterium
CCACCGGGGCATCGAGCTTCACTTCGATCGTCTCTACGCCCGCTGGCTGCTCGAGAGCCGCTGACGAACTCCGCTACGCCGCGACTTCGGGGGGCATGTGCGGTGATGGCGGCTGACGATCGTTATTGTCGTCATGACCGCCCGAACCCGGGTCGTCAGGATCGACCTCCGCGAGGTAGCGCCGCCGGAGGGCCGTCCTCTGCAGGGCCTCACGAAGCGCCCGGTTGATCGGTTGGGGCCGTCCGAGCGAATCCGAAGCGATCGCGTTCACTTCTCCCGCCAGGCGACTGAACAGCGGCAGTGGAATACGACGCTCCCGGACCGCCCGCCGGGCCGCGGCGACCGCCGCGGGCATGACTTCGCGGTGAATCCGGCAGCCGGAATACTGCGGGTGACCGTCCGCATCGAGCCGACCGGCAAAGCCGAAGAGCCGGCAGACCGCAGGCCGCCGGGCGTACATCGAACATCGTCCTTGCTTCGGATCGGCCGGATCCGCATGAAAGAGCACGCAGCTCGAGTCGCCGCGGCGTTCACGCTCGTGAATCCGATCGATGACGGATTCGGTCAGGCCTCGTTCGACGAGTTCCGCGGCCAGAGGCAGCACGTCGATCACGCTCGCCTCGACGTGCGGCGAGTGGCAGCAGGCGCCACAGCCGTCGGGACAGCGAATATTCGTTGTCCTCTGAAACGCCTCGGTCTGCCGATCAATCTTCGCGTGGACCGAGACCACCTCGGCGCACTGTGGATCCGATTCCGACCGGACACATTGAACCGAAACGCTTTTCATCTTGCGCACACGCTCCGATCATCTTCCCGACAACCGCGGCCTGGTTACGAACGCGGGACGGTACGGCCGGAGGAAAAGAGAAACCGCCCGTCGCTGATCCGGCATCCGTCAGCGCGGCGAACATCGGTTGCGGCGGATATTGTAGCCCGGTATGGGACAAGCACCGGCTCAACGTGACGAATGGTGCTGGATTTGCGGCCACGCCGGACGACGGCCGAAGGTGGATCGCTGTCCGGAATGCGGGGTCAGTTTCGCACGGGTCGATCGGGTGATGCCCACCTGGCGCAAAGCGTGGCGTGACGGCCCCCGTTTCAATGAACTGCTCGGTCCCGTGATCTGGTTCATCACGTTCGGCGTTCTGTGCCTGATCGGCGTGGCGGGCACGTTCACCTCGCCGGAGATCTGGCCCTTTGTGGCGGCCCTTTTCGTCCTCGGCCTGCTCATCTGGTGCGCTTCGGTCGCACGCTGCATCCGGCGCATGGAGCACACCTCCGCCCTCAACCTGATCCTCCTGTCGCATCTCGTCGCCATCTTGTATGTGATCATCGTGCCGGGATTTGTTGCCGGCGCGTTCATCCTGACCATGTCAATTTTTACGGTGGAACCGGCCCTGGTGCTCGTCGGGCTGACGGTCCTGACGGTTGCCTTCGGCAGCATCATTTATGCCCCCAAGCTTGAGTACACCGTCGCGGCGGCCTGTCTGAAAGAGCAGCTTCGCCGAGAGGTTGAGCAATGAGCGTTGAGCGCCGGGCGATCAGCGGTCGATCCGGCAGGCGCCGTCGGGCGAGCACGTCTGCCCGAGTTGGTGCCGTCGGCGCGCGATCCAGCCGTAAATCAACCGCGCCAGCTGCTTCATTCCGGGAACGCGGTAAAGCGGCGCGAGCCACTTGAATCGGGGCAGCCGCCGCGCGATCGCATGGACCGCGTCCGCCCCGGCGAACATGGCGCCGCCCGGTTCAATCAGGCGCATGCCCGCATCAAGATCCTCACCCGCCAGTTGTGGATAGTGCTCCAGCAGATTCGGCTCGTGGCTGGAGACGAAAGCAAACTGATCGGCGTGATCCCACCGCTGAATCCGCGCAACCTGCTTCCGGCAGAATCCGCACGTCCCGTCAAAGACCACCACCGGGCGTTCGATCGGCTGCGGTCCGGGCTGGTTCCCGTCCGGGTGGCTCCCCGGGGTCGTGGTCGTGGGACGGCCGGGTGAACCGGTCGGGATGGCGGTGGTTCCGTTCTGCATCGTCTTCATTCTAGGATCATCGGCAAGCCGGCGGCGGGAACTTGGTGAATCTCCCCGTCGGATGCAGGGAGCCGTTACCATGCCTGCCTTTCGCGTTCACCCGTCCCCCGGATGGAGCTCTTCAGTGTCGAACATTGTGATCCTCGGCGCGGGGATGGTCGGCTCGGTCATGGCGCGTGATCTGGCGCAGGACGCCGAATTCGAGATCACCCTGGTGGATCGGAGTCAGGATGCGCTCGATCGCGCCGCCTCACTGATCGACCGTCCGATCACCACGACCGCCGCGGATCTTTCCGCCCGCGCGGCCGTTGAGAAAGTCATTGCCCCGGCGGACATCGTCCTGGGCGCGATGGGCAGCACCATTGCCTGCGAAGCCCTGCGCACCGTCATCGAAGCGGGGAAGAACTACTGTGACATCAGCTTCATGCCCGAGAATGCACTCGAGATGGACGAACTGGCCCGGCAGCGCGGCGTCACGGCCATTGTCGACTGCGGCGTCGCGCCGGGGATGAGCAACGTCCTCGCGGGACACGCCGCGTCCCGACTGGATCCCTGCGAGTCGATTGAGATCTACGTCGGCGGTCTGCCGCGCGAACGTCGCTGGCCCTTTGAATACAAGGCCGCCTTCTCGCCGTATGACGTGATCGAAGAGTACACCCGCCCCGCCCGCCTGGTGGAGCACGGCCGGGAAGTCGTACGGGAAGCGCTCAGCGAACCGGAACCGATCGAGTTTCCCGGCCTCGGGACCCTGGAAGCCTTCAACACCGACGGACTGCGCAGTCTGATCGCAACCCTCGACGTCCCCTTCATGAAGGAGAAGACGCTGCGCTACCCGGGGCATATCGAGCTCATGCGCGCGTTCCGCGAGACCGGACTCTTCGGCGAAGAGCCGGTGGAGGTGAACGGCCAGCGGATCGTACCGCGTGAGCTGATTGCGAAACTGATGTTCCCGAAGTGGACGTACGAACCGGGTGAGGAAGATCTGACCGTCATGCGGGTGATCGCCACCGGACGCGAGAACGGAGAGCGCGTTCGGCTGCAGTGGGATCTCTTCGACCGCTACAACCGGGAGACGGGCATGACGAGCATGGCCCGCACGACCGGCTTTCCCTGCACGATCATGGCGCGACGGGTTCTGAGCGGCGACTTTAACCCGGCGGGTGTCATCGCGCCGGAGCAGATCGGCCGCACGCCGGGCGAACTGGACCACCTCTTCGCGGCCCACGCGGAACGAGGCGTTGCGTACACCGCGGACCGCCGGATCATGCCGATCATGTGAGAGGCGACGCGATCTCCAATCGTCATGCCGGCCGTACCCCGCGCAGCATTCCGCCGAGACGTTCGACCTGCTGCTTGCGCACGGTGTCCAGAGTCAGCTTCGGAATCTGCCACTGCGGTGTTTCCTCCGGCAGACTCGAGCAGTGTTCCTGAATCACGGCGTACATGAGCTTGAACGCATCACGCGGCTGCTGCATCTGATCCAGCGCATCGACCAGGTCACCGTGCGTGACCGTCTCGTCGAAGAGCTCCCGCAGCGACATCGGCTCGACGCCCTCCTCACGGCAGGCATTGAGGCGGGTGGTGCAGATGTCGTAGAGCATCGCACCGGACCAGGTCAGCCGCTCCACCAGATTCTGCTTATCCAACCGCGCTTCCCGGAAGAAGTCCGTTCGCTCGCGGAACAGCTCGTGTTTGAGATCCAGAGGCAGCAGAAGCTTGATGCCGATCTGATCCTGCTGGAGGAACTTGTTGTTCATCAGCGGCCAGATGATCGCCCGCATCCGCTCCGGTTCGCCGTTGACGAGCGTCGGCTCGTCGATGCGGTCCACGATCACAATCATCGAACGGTAGCCGAGCGGCCGCAAGGCGTGCAGCAGGCGCTGAACCATGTGGTACCGCGCATCGTCGCCGGCGTCATTCGGAAGCTCGCTGGTCAGAACATCGTGCACCGGAAGCGTGCAGAGTGACTTGCGGAAACTCATCGCCGGCCGATGCAGCGTGCGGAGTGATTTCGCCAGCGTCCGCGCGATCGAATGCATCTGCCAACTGCGGCGAAGGTACTGACCGCCCGTGAAGAGCGACAGTACGGCGAAGACCACCATCGCGGCGAGCCAGAGCCAGCGCTGCTCTTCCGGATTCCGAATCAGGACCAGCAGCGCGAGTGCGATCGTCAACCCGCCCAGCCCGACGGCGGCCCACTTCATCCACGGCATGAGAGAGAGCGTGCCCGTTCTCAACGCGCGGCGGACGCGCGACGTGCGCAGGTCCGCTTCTTCGGGTCGATCGTAGCACGACTGCAGGAGCAGAACATCGCGCTTCGTGGCGGCATCGGATTGCCTCCAGACCTTCCGCAGGGACGGCTCCGCCTCGATCACCGGCTCATCGCGCGATTCGTTCAACAGTTGGTCCATCAGTCGCGGCACGATCGTGCTCAACATGCCGTCCAGATGATCGACCAGTCGAAACCTCTCGATCGAAGCCGCCGCCGTGGCTTCGCCCATCTGAAGATGGAATCGGTCGAGGACGGGGTTGAGATCGTCGTAGGCGATCAGCAGGCAGCGCTTCTCAGGATGATTCCGATTGTGTTCGCGCAGTTCGTGTTCGATCTGAAGACGCATGGCGGTCTTGCCCGACCCGCGTTCCCCGAACACGATGGCGGAAGAGGGCCGATCAAATTCACCGCGAATCTTGGCGTAGTCGGGGTGGTGACAGATCGTCTCGATGCGTGTGAAGACGGCATCCTGCCGGGCTTCTTCGGCCCGGAAGGGACTCTCACGAATCTGATGATGCCGCAGAAACGTATCGACGTTCATGCGAATCCTTTCGCTGGGGAGGAGGAGAAGGAGAAGGAGAAGGAGAAGGAGGACGCCACGAGCCGTCAGTGCGCGACCGCTTCGCCCAGATACGAACTGACTTCATCCACTTTCTCGTTGACAAACTCCTGATCCGGCCCTTCGAGGTTGAGTCGCAGCAGG
>SKZB01000235.1 GCA_007127615.1 Phycisphaerales bacterium
AAACACTCCGGCGCGTACTCCGTGCGCAGCTTGAGGGACGCTGCGATCGTCGGATGCAACGCAGGCACGTCAGTGTGGTGTCCCGCCGGGGATATCCAGTCGGTGGGTTGAGGCAATTTGCCGGGCCTGCCGGTCGTCCACCCTGGCCTGGGCGGCATACTCCCGCCAATCTTTGACCACCGCGAGCACCTCGTCGAGAATCGCTTCGGCACGCCCCCGCTTCATTGAGGCCGTTTCTCCGAACGCACGGAAGTCGGATCGGGTAAACCCATCCCGCTTGTGGTTCATCGACATCTGGTGCGTCGCGGTCCATGCGCCGGAGGGGTTGAAGCTGTACGTCACGTCGAATGCAGGCGACAGCGACCACTGGCCCTTTTTGTTCATCAGGAAGGCGATGTTCTTGACGTGGTCATCCTGATTACGGGCGACGATGTTGAAGGCCATGCGCCGGAACTGCTCCTCGATGTCGTCCATCGAGAGGCCCAGTCGCCGGATGACCAGGATCGCCTGCTCGTAGGCGTGCGATCCGGCGTCGTTGAAGTCGAAGTGCCCGAGCGCCCCGAGCGACTGCATGTGGAGTTTGTCGCCGCCGGGTGTACGATCGAAGCGGCGCGTCATGAAGTGGCGGCGGCCGTTTTCCTCGAGAAGGCGGCAATCGGTCATGCGGATCCCCGCGGCCCGAGCCATCAGCGAGTAGGCGTACTCGATCGCCCCGTAGCCCTGTGGATCGGCGAGTTCTTTGTCGCGATTGTTCGACACGCCGTCGAACTTGAGCAGCCAATGTTCGAACCCCGCCGGCGCGGCGATCTGTCCGGAGAGGATCTCATGGCTGCCCGGGTTCCACGCGATCAGCGCCTTGGCCCGCGCCCCACCCGCGGAGGCGCTGACCTGCAGGATCTGCTTCAGGGCTGCCGCCTCCCGACCATCCTCCCAGTTCGTCCTGAACTGCTCCCGGTCCGTGAGGACCTGCGACGCCAGGCGCACGAGCGCGGCGACTTCCAGGGGGACCGCTTCATCGGCCTGGGGCCCTTGCGCAGGCTCGAACTCGAGAGCGCCCATGCCCCTTTGGCCGGTGTAGCAGAGCCGTTCGACCGCGTCGATCTCGGAGGGCAACCGTCCCTGTGAGGCGAGCCACGCGTCGATGACCGCGTTGCCGAACTTGTCGGGCAGTGCGTCGGCCAGCATCCCCGGCAGCCCGTGAAACGACCGTTCGGCGAGACCGGGGAACCGGTAGACCCTGGAGGAGAGGGGCATCATCAAGGGGGCGACCTGAATGCCGCTCCGCCGGAACGCCTCGGCATACTCAAACGAGGCCACACCGCCCGGCCTTTCAACGGTGACCGCGCCGATCTGGCGTCCCCACATCCGGACTTCGGCAACGGTCATGATTCACGCCCCTCCTCATCACTCCAGGTCCACGGCTCTTTTCCCTCGTCGCGGTCGGGCTCCGAACGCCCGCGGGCGCGCTTCCGCTGCTTCTTCTCTGATCGGAGCAGCTCGAGTGGGCTCGGGGTCGGCGGAGGCACCAGATCATCGATGTTGGCGAGCAGACCGAGCGCCCGAAGGACTCTGATCAGGTTGGTGAGCTGGGTCGATTCGCCGCCCTCCAACCGGATGAGCGTCCGTCTGGAAACACCGGCCTCCTTCGCCAACTCGGCCTGCGTCCAGTTCTGCCGGAGGCGATACCGGGCGATTCGCTCGCCCAGCGCGGCCAAAGCCGCCGCGTCCGTGGTGTGTCGAGAGATTTCCATGGGCTCGCCAGTAAAGTGACAATACTGGCAACTATATCGCCAAATCCAAGATAAAGCGACAGATTTGTCACTAAAAAATTGGAGTTTTTAGTCCGGGGCGAAGTCCGAGAATCTGGTCTGTTTGGGAGGATAGCCGAGCATGACGTGAGCTCGAGACCGGCCATTCGACCGGAACGATCTCTCCGGGCGCCTTCTCCGCCGGGCCGCGCATTTCCGGACCGCTTGATCGTGATGCGGGAGAATCTCCGGCGAGTACCATGTGGCTCACCTCAGAATGGCTCACCACGGAAGTGGGTCGTCCCGCGAACACCAGGGAGTGGTCCGTGCCGCACGTTGCGTTTGTTCCCTTCACCGGCTTTCGGGTCGGCGAGCCGGAGATGCTTGAGCTCGGGATGACGCTGCCCGGTCTGGTGCCGCGTGCGGAAGCGATCGGCGGGCTTCCGGCGCTGGGGCTGCTGACCCTGGCGGGCATGACTCCGCCGCCGTGGACATGCAGCTATCACGATGCGCCGCGGGTCACGGATGAGCTGGTCGATATGGTGCGGGCCCGGAACCCGGCGCTGGTTGCCGTCTCTGCGCTCTCGGCCTCAATTCACGATGCCTACGACTTTACGCGGCGCCTGCGCGAGTACGGCATTCCCACCATCATCGGCGGCCTGCACACCACCGCAATGCCGGATGAGGCCGAGGCGCACTGCGATGCGGTCGCCGTCGGCGACGGTGAACCGATCTGGCCGGTCATCCTCGCCGATGCCCGGGCGGGGGCGCTCCGGCGCCGCTATCAATCCCGCACGCCCTTCAACATGCAGGAGGCGCCGCTGCCGCGCTTTGATCTGCTCGGAGATCGGGTGCGACCGCGCATGACGATCCAGACGCAGCGCGGCTGCCCGTTTGCGTGTGAGTTCTGCGGCGCAAGCCGACTGCTCGGGCCGTTTCGTGAAAAGCCGGTCGAACGAATCGCGGGCGAACTGGCCAGAATCACCGAGATCTGTCCGAGGCCGATGATCGAGCTGGCCGACGACAACACGTTTGCCGGCCGGCGCGAGCCGCAGGGGCTGTTCGACGTTCTTGCCGAATCGGAGGCCCGCTACTTTACCGAGGTGGACTGGCGCATCGGGGAACGGCCGGAAATCCTCGCCGGCCTCGCCGCATCGGGATGTGTCCAGGTGTTGATCGGGATCGAATCGATTCTCTTCCAGCCGGCGGGCATGGGCGCCAAGCGTGCCGACCTGGAGCGCGTCATGAACGCGGTCGGCGCGATTCAGGAATCGGGTGTCGCCGTCATCGGATGCTTCATCGTCGGATGCGATGGCGAGACCGAGTCGTCAATCGATCAGCTCGGCGCGTTTCTCGATCAATGTCCGCTCGCGGACGTGCAGTTGACGGTTCAGACGCCCTTTCCCGGCACCGCGCTGCATCATCGGCTGAAGCAATCCGGCCGGTTACTGCCCGAGCGCGGATGGGACCGGTATACGCTCTTCGACCTGACCTATCAGCCCGACAACATGACCGTGCGGCAACTTGAAACATCATTTCGAGATCTGGTCCGGCAGACCTTCGCGGATGAACCGGCGCGCCGCCGCGCCGAGATTCGGCGGGCCACCTGGCGGCGACATCCGGTCCTGAAACCATGCAGTTGAGCACCCTCTTCAAATTTCTGATCGGCGACCGGCAGGCGATTCTCACCATCGCCGCCACGCCCCGGGCGATCTGGATCGGTCTGTTGCTCGTCCTGACCGGCGGTCTCGCCCGGAACTACGACAAGGAACCACTGCTGCACCAACCGCAGCATGTCTTTGGACCGTTGATCGTCTCGGCCCTCATCGGCACCGGCCTGTTCGTGATTCTCTATGGTCCGGTCTCCATCCGCGGTCTCCGCGGACCGGGGTCTCTCCGCGCTTACCTCATCTTTATGACGCTCTACTGGATGACCGCGCCGATGGCGTGGCTCTACGGGATTCCCACCGAGCGGATGACGGACATCGTCACCGCGACGGAACTGAATCTGTGGACGCTCGCGCTCGTCTCGGTCTGGCGCGTCCTGCTCATCGCCCGCGTGGCGTCGGTCATCTTCGGCGCGCCGATGTGGATCATGCTGATCCTGACCTGCGCGTTCTCCAACGTCATCGTCACCGGCGTGCTCGTCGTGACACCCTTTCCCGTCATCAACATCATGGGCGGCATCGAGCTCACGCGAAGTGAGCAGTTGATCTCTGAGATCGCGACCACGATCTTCGCGCTCAGCTTCATCACCATTCCCGCGCTGGTGCTGGGATCGCTGGTGGTGCTGGCGCTGGCGAAGGGATCGTGGCAGGTGCCGGCGGTCTCGCGCGATGAGGCGAAACCGCGCGTCGCCAGGGGGGTCATCGCACTCACCCTCGCGGCGCTGGTCCTCTGGTCGGCGCCCCTGCCCTGGACGCAACCGGCCCAGTCACTGCGTTACAAGACCGAGCGGGCGCTGGTGAGCGGCGACCTTGCCGAAGGCGTTGCGATGATGGCGTCCCATGGCAGAGCGGCCTATCCGATGCACTGGGACCCGCCGCCCCGCCGTCTCTACGGCGAGTCCGAGCCGGATGCGCTCGAGGTGCTGCAGCTCGCCCTCGAGCACTCCGGTGATGAGGCGGGCTGGATTGCCGAAATTTATGCCGAGAAGCTGGCGGCCAGGATGCGGTGGTGGGTGTTCATGGAAACGGACTTTCTGCCGTTTGCCGAAGTGATGCTCGCGGTGGATGCCGGCCCGCGCCTGATGTACGAGCATCGCCGCTGGCTGCAGGAGGAGTCGCTTCGCGATGAGTCGGATGAAGCGCGGATGGCGCTCCGGGAGCTGCGCAGTTCGGCCCGCCGCTACGCCGAGGAGAACGATCTGTCGTGGTGAGGGTGACCGGATCGAGAAGGTGCCCGAGCCCCACGGAGGCGGAAACCCAGTGGGCGCGCGGGACTATTTTGGCGCGAAACTTGGCGCGCAAATGGATTCCCGCCCCCACGCCTTCGCGGGGGAGAGGCCCTGCGCGGGAATGACGAAATGTGATCGCGGGGATGACAGACAGCACCGATCTCCGCCTACGTGGGCGAACCGATATCCGGACGATATCATGGCGACACATCGATTGGTATCAGGAGTTCCCGCAATGCCCATCACAAACACTGCGGTTTTGATTCTTCTGCTCATGCTCGCCGGGTGTTCTTCAGTCACGACATCGGTCCATCCTGACGGATCGAAGGAGCACCGACACGCCGGGCCGGGCGAT
>SKZB01000059.1 GCA_007127615.1 Phycisphaerales bacterium
TACCAGGCGGGAGCCGAGCGGGTCGAGGTGAGAAAGCAGCCCGCCGTGGTCGCCACCATCGACATCACCAAGGTCATGGAAGGGCTGGAGCAGCGCAGCAATGCCGAAATCAAGCTCGACCAGATGCGCGTGGAGTTCAATGAAGAACGCGAAAGACGCGAGACGCGCATCCGCGAACTTGACCGCCAGTTGCGCGAAAAACAGCAGGAAGTCCGCGAGCAGCGGGCCGGCATGGATGAACTGCAGCGTATCGAAGAGCAGATCGCCCTGCAGGAACTGAACTTTCAGGCCTGGATCACCTTCCAGTCCGACCGAATCGATGTCGAAAAGGCGCTGCTCTGGCAGGACCTTTACCGTGCGATTCGGCGCGCGGTCGGCGAAATGGCCGAGGGTGAACGATACGACCTGGTGATCTACGACAACACGAGCGAGGAACTGTTCATCAATCCGGAATCGCGCATGTCGCGCGAGATGCAGGTGCAGCAGCAGATGGTGTCGCGCCAGCTGGTTTATGCCGGCCGTTCGCTGGATGTGACCAACGAACTGATCGAACGGATGAACAACCAGTTCCGCGCCCGCGGCCGGAATCGCTGATCGGTGGTCGGTGAACGATTTCGATTCGAACGAACCATGAAAAATGAGAATCGGCAGTCAGCGAACCGTGCCGATGCCCCCAACGGGAGTTTGCGATGCGTCAGAAATCACGTCATTTCCTCAACTGGCCCGCGGTGCTGATCGCGGTCATGTTTGTGTCCTTTGCCGGCTACCAGACCTACGCGTTGCGCGGCCTGGAATCTCCGAGGCCGACGGCGGTGGCCACGGTCGATCTGGAGCGGCTGTTCAACCAACTCGATGAACGCGAAGCCTCGGACCGTGAGCTGCAGCGACTGGTCGAGAATCTGCAGTCCGATGGCGACGCCATGGTCCGTGAGATTGAGCGACTGGAGGAAGAGCTCGAAATGTACGATTCCACCAGCCGGGCCTATCAGGAAACGCTCGAAAAGCTTTCGCTGAAGGGGCTGGAGTACCGCGCGTTCGTGGAATTCACCCGGCGGCGCATCGATGTGGAGAAGGCGGTGACCCTCAAGCGGATTTACGTCAGCATCAAGATGACCGCCTCTGAAGATGCCAGGGAGCGCGGCTACGACATCATCTTCGTCGACGATTCGCTCGGTGAGATCCCCCCGGCCGGCGAACAGGAAACGACCCGACAGATCTCCGCGCGCCGGATGCTCTACGCCAGTTCGGAGATTGACCTGACCGACCAACTGCTCGAACGGATGAACCGTGAGTTTCAAGCCCGCGCCGGTGCCGAGTGAGAGGCGCGGTGCGGGACACCATCTCGATCGGCGAACTGGCTCATCAGCTCGGCGGCGAACTCTTCGGGCCGGGCGAACTCGAGATCAGCGGCGTCAACGCGCTCGATGCGGCGCGGCCGGGTGAAATCACCTTCATCCACGATCGCACGTACGCCGGGCGCTGGGCGGAATGTCGCGCTTCTGCGGCCGTGATCAGCCGCCGGGCTTTGTCGGCGGCCCATCACGATGAAACCGAGCGGGCGCTGATCGTGGTGGAGGACGCGGAGCTGGCGAGCATTGAACTGCTCCGACGATTCATGCCCCCGCCGCCGCGGCCGGAGCTCGGCGTGCATCCGACCGCATGGGTTCATCCGGAGGCCGAGATCGGGGCGGATGTGCGCATCGGGCCGCACGTTTCGGTCGACGCGGGGGCGACGGTCGGCGCGCGAACGGTCCTGCATGGCGGCGTGCGCATCTACGGCCGCGCGAGCATCGGCGCGGACGGTGAGATCCACGCCGGCACCGTCATTCGGGAGCGCTGCGTGATCGGATCCCGTGTGCTCTTTCATCAGAATGTCAGCATCGGCGGGGACGGGTTCGGCTACCGGCCCGCGCCGGATGGGCGCGGACTGATCAAGATGCCCCATCTCGGTCTGGTCCGGATCGAGGACGACGTCGAGATCGGCGCGGGATCGTGTGTCGATCGCGCCAAGTTCAACGAAACGGTGATCGGCGCGGGAACCAAGATCGACAACCTGGTGCAGATCGCGCACAACTGCCGTATCGGCCGCATGTGCGTGATTGCCGGCCAGACCGGGCTCGCCGGTTCGGTGGTTGTTGGGGATGGCGTGCAGATCGGCGGGCAGGTCGCCATTGCCGAGCATGTTCGGATCGGCGATGGAGCGCGGATCGGCGCGAGATCCGGGGTGATGCGGGACATCGAACCGGGCGAGAGCGTCCTCGGCCTCCCGGCAGAACCGGTGCGCGTCACGTTGCGTCAGGCCGCGGCGCTCCGTAAACTACCCGGTCTTCTCCACGAAATCTCCCGGCGCGGCCGGGGCAGCGACGCGAGCTGACCCCCGCGACCGACCGGGACCGATCTATGCTTCAGACCACCGAACAAAGCAGCGCGAGACCGGCGCCCCGGCAGGCGATGCAGCATACCCTCGCCGAGCCGGTGGTGATCTCGGGCAAGGGCCTGCTGCTCGGGGAGGAAGCGCGGGTGACCATTCATCCGGCACCGGTCAATCACGGCATCGTCTTCGAACGAACGGATCTCGATCCGCCGGTCAAACTGCCCGCGGTGGTGAGCAATGTCGTTCGCCGGGCCCGCCGTACCACACTGAAGGTCGGTGACGCTTCGGTCGAAACCATCGAACACTGTATGTCGGCGTTCGCCGGTCTGCGCATCGATAATGCACTGGTGCAGATTGAGGGGCCGGAACTGCCCTGCGGGGATGGATCCGCCGCGCCGTTCGTCGAGCCGATTCTCCAGGCCGGTCTGGCCGAACAGGACGCCCCGCGACGGATTTACCGGATTCAGGAGCCGCTCGTGGTGGAGGAAGGCGATGCGATGCTCGCTGCGTTCCCCAGTGAGACCGATGAGTTCCGCGTCCTCTTCGATCTGGACTACGGCCCGAACTCACATCGCATTCAGCGACAGTCGCAGTCCTTTGCCTCCAGCAACGGGAACTATCAGCACGACATTGCGCGGGCCCGGACCTACAGTTTGCGGGAAGAAGCACAGGCCCTCTGGGACCGCGGCATGTGTACGCACCTCACGCCGCAGGACGTGCTTGTGATCGGCGATGACGGACCGATTGAGAACACCTACCGGTTTGAGAACGAGCCGGTGCGGCACAAGATCGTGGATCTTCTGGGTGATCTGTATCTGGTCGGGTTCCCGGTCCACGGCCGGTTCGTGGCGTACAAGTCCGGACACGAGTTGAATCAGCGGATGTGCCGCCGCATCCGTGAGCAGATGTTTGCCCGGCACTTGAAGGAAGTGACCGTCAGGGGACGGGAGATGGACGTCCGCACCATCCAGCGGATCATGCCGCACCGGTATCCGATGCTGCTGGTGGACCGGGTGGTGGAGATTCAGGGCGATCGGAAGGCGATCGGCGTCAAAAACGTCACGATCAATGAGCCATTCTTTCAGGGACACTATCCCGGAACGCCGATCATGCCCGGAGTGCTCGTCGTCGAGGCGATGGCCCAACTCGGCGGCTTGCTGATGAGTCAGAAGCTGGAACATACGGGCAAGATCGCCGTGCTGCTCAGTCTCGACCGCGTGAAGCTCCGACAGCCGGTGACCCCCGGCGACCAGTTGGTGCTCGAAGCGGAATCCATTCGGGCCAAAGCTCGGACCGGAACGATGAAGTGTCGCGCCTTTGTCGGCGCGAAGCTGGCCGCGGAAGCGCAGATTCGATTCATGATGGTTGACGCCGAGCAGGAGTAAGTTCGCCGACGGAATGGGACGGACCGCTTATGAGTATGACGACGATTCATCCGACCGCCATCATCGATCCCACCGCGGATGTGCACGACTCCGTTGAGGTCGGCCCGTACTGCGTGGTCGGGCCGGACGTTCGCATCGGCGCCGGCACCATTCTGCACAACCACGTCATCGTTCAGGCCAACACCGCCATCGGCGAGGACAACGAAATCTATCCGTTCTCCGTCATCGGCTCCGATCCGCAGGACCGGAAGTTCAAGGGCGAAGAGGCCACCTGCATCATCGGCGATCGCAACAAGATTCGCGAGCACGTCACCATTCATCGCGGCACCGCCAACGGCGGCGGGGTGACGCGCCTCGGCAGTGACAACCTCATCATGGTGGCGGCCCACATCGCCCACGATTGCTCACTCGGCAGCGACATCTGCATCGCCAACCAGGTCATGCTCGCCGGCCATGTCCGCGTTGAAGACGGCGCGAACATCGGCGGCGGGGCGGGGGTGCATCACTTCGCCACGGTCGGTTCCTGCGCCTTTGTCGGCGGCCTCGCCCGGATCACCAAAGACGTTCCGCCCTTCACGATCGTCGAAGGCAACCCCGCCGAAGTCCGCGCGATCAACGTCATCGCCATGAGCCGACGCGGCTACGATGCCTCGCATATCGAAGCGATGAAGGTCGCCTTCCGCCGATTGTTTCGCGACAACGGCGCGTCGATGAGTGAGAAGATCGTTGAACTTCGCCGCACCTACGCCAGTGTGCCGGCGGTCATGCGCCTCTGCGATGCGCTGTCTGCCACGGCGATCGGCGTGCATGGCCGCGCACGGGAGAACGCCCGGACGGATGATAAACGCTCCGCCGGTACGCACGACACCAATGAGTGAGGGGTCTTCAGGAACTCGTGTGGGTCACGAGTGACGGTTGCACCTCCCCCGGGGGGCTTCGCCGCCAGCGCCACCAATCCTGAAGACAAGTCCCCCCGAAAGCCCGGGCTCCGCCGCGTTCGGGGGCTCAGGAGCCATGGCCGATCGGGCGACACTCCGGCGCCCCTTCGGGGCTGTCACGCCCGTACATCTTCGACCGCCCCGTCTCTTCGTCGCCCCAACACATGCTTCGCCCTTCGGGACGAAGCATGAATCTATGAAGCAAGCCCCCCTCTGGTAAAAATACGGGGTCGTCTACACGCCCCATTACACAAAGGAGGACTTGCGATGCTCTACGTTGGATTGGACTGGCACACCA
>SKZB01000077.1 GCA_007127615.1 Phycisphaerales bacterium
ACCTTGCCCGCCACCGCGCCGTTCTCTTCACGGAAGTGGAACTTGTCGACCACTTCGTTCGGCAGCAGGTTCGTGTCGCCCGGCGACTGAATGCGCACCTTGCCCAGCATCTGGCGCAGAATCACCTCGATGTGCTTGTCCGAGATCGGCACGCCCTGGGCGCGGTAGACGTTCTGCACTTCATCGAGCATGTAGTAGTAGAGCGCTTCTTCGCCGCGGATGCGCAGGATGTCCTGCGGAATCAGAGGACCCTCCGTCAGCGGGTCGCCGGCGGCGATCACATCACCGGTGTGAACCAGCAGGTGCTTGCCCTGCGGCACGTGGTGATCGATCTCTTCCCCGGAGTCCGAGACGAGCCGAATCGTCATCTTGCCCTTGCGCTTGTCGGAGTAGAGTTCAACCTTGCCGGAGATTTCCGCGGTGATGGCAGGATCCTTCGGCACCCGGGCTTCGAAGATTTCCGTCACCCGCGGCAGACCGCCGACGATGTCGGCCGAACCGGCCACATCCTTGGGCTGACGGGCGAGCATCTCGCCCATCTTGATGGCCTGACCTTCGGTGACTTCAATGCGCGCCTTGGCCGGAAGGTGGTGGAAGTCGAGAATCTGGCCGTTGTCATCTTCGATGATGATCTGCGGGTGCTTTTCGCCGGTGTGCTCGATGACCATGAGCTCGGCCTGACGACCGCCCTTGGCCGTCTCTTCACGCACCGTCTCGCCGATCTCGATGTCCTTGAACTTCACCGTACCGGACTTCTCCGCCAGAATCGGCGTTCGGTGCGGATCCCATTCGACCATGAGCTGGCCCTTCTTGACCTTCTCATCCGGCCGGACATGGATCACCGCGCCGTAGGGCACCTTGTACTTCTCAAGCTCACGGCCCTTGTCGTCCATCACGGCGACTTCGCCGTTGCGTTTGAGCGCGGTGAAGTACGAGCCGTCGTCGGTCTTGACCTCGACTTCATTGCAGTCACGGATCTCGACCACACCGGAGAAGTTGGCGCGCTGGCTGGTGTCCACCAGTCCGCGCGATGCCACACCACCGGTGTGGAACGTCCGCATCGTGAGCTGCGTCCCCGGTTCGCCGATCGACTGGGCGGCAATCGTGCCGACGGCCAGGCCTTCTTCCACCAACTGGCTGGATGACATGTCCATGCCGTAGCAGAGGGCGCAGACGCCGCGCGGCGTGTCGCAGGTCAACGAGCTGCGCACCTGCACGGAGTCGATGCCGAGCGCTTCAATCTTCAGCGCAATGTCCGTGGTGATGAGCTGGTTCTCGCCGACGATCACTTCGTCGGTCATCGGATTGATGATCGACTGGCGGCTCGTGCGGCCGACGATCGCTTCGCGCAGCGGGACGTCGACCTCTTCGCCCTTGTAGATGGCGCGCTTGGGAATGCCCATCTTCGTTCCGCAATCGTGCTCCTGGACGACCACCGCCTGGGCGACGTCGTACAGCTTGCGCGTGAGGTATCCGGAGTCCGCGGTCTTGAGCGCCGTATCGGCGAGTCCCTTTCGGGCGCCGTGCGTCGAGGAGAAGTACTCGAGCACGTTCAGGCCTTCACGGAAGTTCGCACGAATCGGTGTTTCGATGATTTCGCCCGAGGGCTTGGCCATCAGGCCGCGCATGCCCGCGAGCTGCTGCATCTGGCTGATGTTACCCCGTGCGCCCGAGGTGGACATGAGGTACACCGAGTTGAGGAACGGCGCGCCTTCTTCAGAGTCAATCGGCACCTCCCCGCCGAGTTCGTCGCGGCGGTCATTCTGAAGCGTCTTGACCAGTTGCTTGGTGACCTGTTCGCGACAGTGCGCCCAGAGGTCGAGAAGCTGATTGTGCCGCTCGCGCTCGGTAATCGCACCGGCGTCATAGTTGCGCTCGACGCGATCGACCTTCTTCTGCGTTTCATCCAACAGTTGCTGTTTACCCGACGGGATGCGCATGTCGGTGATGGCGATCGAAAGTCCCGACGTGGTCGAGGATCGAAAGCCGATGTTTTTCAGTTCGTCGAGAAGTTCGATCGTCGCGGCGCGGCCGAGAATCGAATAGGTGTCATCGATCACACGACTGCAGCCCTTCTTCGTCAGCGTGCAGTTGTAGAACGGCATGCCGTTGGAAAGAATGTTGCTGAACAGCACCCGGCCGACGGTGGTCACGATGCGCCGATTGCCCGGCAGGTCCGCGATCGGCTTCTTCTCATCCGGGACGACACTGTGGAATCGTTCCAGCCGCACGACGATTCGTTCGTGCAGATCAACCTGCTTGTGGTCGTAGGCGAAGATGGCCTCGATTGAATTCCGGAAGTGCTTGAGCTCCTCCACCGGACGCTTGTCATGCTCATTCATGTAGGTGAGAAAGTACACCCCCATGACGATGTCCTGGCTGGGCGACATGATCGGCGCCCCGTTGGCCGGGCTGAAGATGTTGTGCGTCGAGAGCATCAGCACGTGCGCTTCGGCCTGGGCTTCGATCGAAAGCGGCAGATGAACCGCCATCTGATCGCCGTCGAAGTCCGCGTTGTAGCCGGTGCAGACCAGCGGGTGCAGCGTGATCGCGTTGCCTTCAACCAGCACCGGCTCGAACGCCTGAATCCCCATGCGGTGAAGTGTCGGCGCGCGGTTGAGCAGGACCGGATGCTGGTAAATCACCTGCTCGAGAATGTCCCACACCTCCGGATCACGGCGCTCGAGCATGCGCTTCGCGCTCTTGATGGTGTCGGCGAGGCCGTGCTCCTTCAGCTTGCGGATGATGAACGGCTGGAAGAGTTCCAGCGCGATCTTCTTCGGCAGGCCGCACTGATTCAGTTTGAGTTCGGGGCCCACCACGATGACCGAGCGGGCGGAGTAATCGACGCGCTTCCCGAGCAGGTTCTCCCGGAAGCGCCCCTGCTTGCCCTTGATCATGTCGGTCAGCGACTTGAGTGGGCGGTTGGAGGAGCCCAGCACCGGGCGGCGGCAGCGGCCGTTGTCAAAGAGTGCATCCACCGCCTGCTGCAGCATGCGCTTTTCGTTCCGGATGATGACATCCGGCGCGTTGAGGTCCATGAGCTTTTTCAGCCGGTTGTTCCGGTTGATGATGCGGCGGTAAAGATCGTTGAGATCGCTGGTCGCGAAGTTGCCCGATTCGAGCAGCACCAGCGGACGAAGATCCGGCGGAATCACGGGGATGACGTCCATCACCATCCACGTCGGATCGTTCTCACTGCCGCGAATCTGCTCAACGAGTTTCAATCGCTTGGAAATGTCTTTGATTTTCTGCTTGCTTCGCGTCTTGCTGAGCTCATCACGCAGATCGAACGCCACCTGCGTCAGATCCAGGCCTTCGAGCAGATCGCGCACCGCTTCCGCGCCCATCTGGGCCACAAAGGCGGTCGCGCCGTACTTTTCCACGGCCGCGCGGTATTCATCTTCGGTCAGAACCTGCCGGTATTCGAGCTCGGTCGTGCCGGGATCGGTGATCACGTAATCCTGGAAGTAGATCACCTTCTCCAGATCGGCGGTCTTCATCTGCATCAGCGTGCCGAGCCGGCTCGGCAGCGCTTTGAAGAACCAGATATGGACGATCGGGGCGGCGAGATTGATATGCCCCATGCGCTTGCGGCGCACGCGCGAGTGGGTCACCTTCACGCCACAGCGATCGCAGATGATGCCCTTGAACTTGGTGCCCTTGTATTTTCCGCAGGCACATTCGTAGTCGCGTTCGGGGCCGAAGATCCGCTCGCAGAACAGACCGTCCTTCTCCGGCCGGTACGTGCGGTAGTTGATCGTCTCGGGCTTCTTCACCTCGCCGAACGACCAGGATCGAATGTCGTTGGGGCTCGCCAGGGTGATCTTCACCGAGCCGAAGTCGTTGACGCGATCGTAGACAATTTCTGACATGATTGTTCTCAGCTTTCAGCAGTGAGCGCTGCTGCGTGCCGCGCTCCACTCCGATCGTTGGTTGGCAAACTTCCGGGCCGGGAACCGGCGGCCTAAAGCAGACTGCCGCCTTCGGCCTGACTCTTCTCGAGGGCGATGTTCATGCCGAGACCACGAATCTCGTGGCAAAGGACGTCGAAGACGACGGGCATGCCCGCTTCGAGCGTGTTCGTTCCCTTGACCATCGAGTCGTAGATCTTCGTGCGACCTTCGACATCGTCGCTCTTGACGGTGAGCAGTTCCTGCAGCACGTACGCGGCGCCGTACCCTTCGAGGGCCCAGACTTCCATTTCGCCGAAGCGCTGACCGCCGGTCCGGGCCTTGCCGCCGAGCGGCTGCTGGGTGATGAGCGAGTACGGCCCGGTGGCCCGTGCGTGAATCTTGTCATCGACGAGGTGGTGCAGCTTCAGCATGTACATGTAGCCGACCGTCGTCTTCTGGTGGAACGGCTCACCGGTTCTTCCGTCGTAGAGTTGGACCTTGCCGCCATGCTTGACCTGCGCGAGCAGTTCGCGCGGGTGACCGGGGTCTTCGCCGGTCTTCTCGAAGTTCTCGATGCGCTGCGCGACGTGCTGGTTCGCTTCGTCGATCGCGCCGAGGACTTCCGCCTCGGTGGCGCCGTCGAACACCGGCGTGACCGCCTGGAAGCCGAGCACACGGGCCGCCCAGCCGAGGTGTGTTTCCAGAATCTGACCGACGTTCATCCGCGACGGCACGCCCAGCGGATTCAGCAGCACTTCGACCGGCGTCCCGTCATCGAGGAACGGCATGTCTTCTTCGGGAACGATCCGGGCAATCACGCCCTTGTTGCCGTGACGACCGGCCATCTTGTCCCCCACCGCAAGCTGACGCTTGGTGGCGAGATAAACCTTGACCATCTCCAGCACACCGGAGGGCAGCTCGTCGCCCCGCTTCATGTGGGCGAGCTTCCGTTCCTTCTCCCGTTCGATGGCCTCGATCCGCGGCCAGAACTGCCCGTAGATCACCGTCGCCTGTTCCTTCAGTTCCTTCGAACCCTTGATCCACTTCTCGGTGAAGTTCTCAATCTGTTCGAGAATGACTTCCGGGATGTCCGACGCA
>SKZB01000205.1 GCA_007127615.1 Phycisphaerales bacterium
AGGAACTAGATGAGAAAAAGGGTGCGCAGTGATCGCAGAGTCGGATCAAGCGTGAAGGCAAGCCGCGGAGGGGCGTGCGGCCGGTTCAGAAGCTGCGGCCGGGTCGACCGTGCCGGTTCACCGATGATCGCCACGACCGCCGTTGATGAAGACAGCCCGCGAAGCGTGAGGTCGGGCGCGGCGGCTTCCGCGCGGTTCAGGTCAGAAGACCGCTGATCGCATTTGCACTCGGAAGTCTCTTCCGACTCTCCGGGATCGCAGCACGGCCCGGCACCGCGCGGGTGGCCCGGCGCGTTCTCGGGATCATCACCGGGCTCATCACCGGAATAGCCCGCCGCGGCGGGAATCAGTCCACGGGAGCAGCAGCCGCGCTGCGGCGCGTCACCGGTTTCCTGCGAGACGGCATTCCCGGCGGCACGGTCATCATCTCGATCGGATGCGATATAGGCGCAGCCCGCCGGGACGATTCCGGCGTGCTCATCGGCGATCGCGCGGACGGTGCAACAGCACCAGGCGGGTGAGATGATCGCCAGGGTCAATGTGAGCAGGATTCGCAGCGAAAGATCCATCATAATTCAGGCGCATCATTCAGGCGCAAGGTTCAGGCGAATGGTTCGAGCGGGAATGAAGGTGTCGGTCGGATAAGGGAGGGCATGGTCCCTCGGGCATCGGCCCCGCTCTCAGTATAAAACTTCACCGGCGGGCGGGATATTCGATCCGATCGGCATTCGTGCGGTACACTCATAGTATATGGTCGATCCGCCGACCCATCTTGATCTGGACCGGGAAGAAGGGCTCACGGTCCACTGGCCGGACGGCACCAAGAGCCGGTTTCCCGTCGCGTTTCTCCGCCGCATGTCCCCCTCCGCCGAAGCGCGGGAACTGCGGGAGCAGATCAGAAAAAACCCGTTGACGGTTCTGCCGGGCGGTTCATCTGAAACCCCGGGCCCGCTGACCGCCGATGATGCCGAACTCGTCGGCAACTACGCCATCCGGATCTACTTCTCGGACGGCCATCACACCGGGCTCTACTCCTGGCGATATCTGCGCGAGATCGATCCCGAACGACAACCGGAGACATCGGCGGATGAGAGGAGTCGTTCATGAGCTTTTCCGCGGAGGCCGTTCATCGAACTGACCTTACGCCGGTGGATCGCGCCGATGCGATTGATACCGCGCGGTTTGGAATCCCGCATCCGCACCCGTTTCTCGCGCAACTCACGATCACGTCAGCGCACCTCAGCCGGGTGATTCCGCACGTGTGGAATATCGAGTACGTGCGCTGGATCGACCGCGTCGCGGAGCTTCATTCCGATTCCGCCGGGTATCCGCACGAAACGCTGATCGAGCAGAATCGAATCTGGTTCGTCGCCCGCCACGAGATTGATTACGAGGCCGAGGTCTGGAAGGACGATGAACTCATCATCGCCACGTGGGTGCGTGATTTCAAGCGCATTCGCGCCTGGCGGGAGACCGCGATCATTCGTCCGGCCGACGAGACGGTCGTCTGCCGTGCCGCGACGCTGTGGGTGTTCGTGGATCTGACCGAACGGAAGCCGGCGCGAATTCCCGAAGAGATGATCCGCGCGTTTCGGCCGCTGAATTCAGAGGAAACCGCGCATGCACGTGGCCATGATCATCGATGAAGAACGCCTGCTGCACGAGCAGCTGATGCTCAACCGGCTGGTCATCGGATTGATTGACCACGGGGCGCAGGTCACGCGGATCATTCCCGATGTGGTCAGCGCAGAAACGATTGATGCCGGTGAACAGCGAATTGCGCTCACGCCCCGGATACAGATCCCGATGCGCGTGCTGCCGTGGATGCGCCGCACGCGCGCAGAACGCCTCGCCGAAGCGGCGGATCAGCGGCCATTTGATCTCGTGTATGCCGTCGGTGAGCAGGCCTGGTCGATTGGCCTGGACCTCTCCCGGACGATCGAGCAGCCGCTCGCGCTGAACGTCTGGGCCGCATCGCTCATTCGACGGGTGCCGCGGGCGCGGCATCAGGGACGCATCGGCTGTTACATCACGCCGACCCCGACCCTGGCGAGCAAGCTCGGACGACGGGTCGAACGTGATCTCGTGAGCATGGTTCCGATGGGGGTCTCCGTGCCACGTGAACCGCGGAACGTTCTGGCGGAAAGGGAGAACGCCATCGGGCTCGCGGTGATCGGCGGCGGCCGTGATACCTCGGCGTACGAGTCGCTCCTGGCGGCCCTCAGTCGCATTGTCCGCGAGTGGCCGCAGGTCCAGATCGTCCTCGAACTCCGCGGGCCGCGCGCCCATGAGATCTGGCGACAGGCCCGGCGGCTCGATCTGCTCAGTCACATCTCCACCATCAGCGATGCGGCCCACCACCGCTCCCTGCTCACGCGCTGCGACGGGCTCCTGATCCCCGAGCGGAGCGGCGAAATGAATTCACTGATCCTCGACGCCATGGCGATGGGGCTGCCGGTCGTCGCCAACGAAGATGCCAATCTCGACATGCTGTGCCCTGAAGCGGGGACTCGCCTGCTCGACGACCCATCGCCGGATTCGTGGTACCGCAATATCAGCACCCTGATCAAGAATCCGGAAGAGGCCCGCGCCGCCGGCATGAAGGGACGCGATCTCGTCGCGCGGCGGTACCGCTCCATCGATCAGGTTGAGCGCCTCATGCAGACGTTTGAGATGACCATGAGCGGCGGCAGCTACCGAATCCACGCCTGAGCCGCGCCGGGGGGCCCACAAGCCCGCCGTAGCCCCATCCAAAGCCGTCCCCCCCGCCGACCCACCGGCCGTGGCGGCGGCGAGCGAACGGAAAATCCAGAAAAAATGTAGCGGCCGAATGACCATCACGCCGACGATGATCATTCACAGGGGCACGATAACCGGCTCGGCCCGGTCCGGAACAGACATCTTTCTCCCCTCCGCCCCGCTGATGCTTCGCGTCAGCGGGGTTTTTTTGCGGCTCTCGACGTCTTCCTCCCTCACGATCCCGCGGTCCACCGTACCGCAAAAGAAAAGACCGCCGACCGGAACAGAATCCCAATCGGCGGCGGGTGGATGGCAGGGCAGAGTGGCCGCTGCGGCCAGTCGGGGCTCGACCGGCCAAAGCACATATTGATTATGTCAAATGGAATCGCGTCGAGCAACCACTAAGTTTTTGATTTTTCCGGGTTTGGCGGGCCGATCGCGGCGGAAACTCCCGCGCGGCCGCCCCCACGTTGCACGCTCCCGTCGCACCCCCAAATGAACCCGGGGTTGGTCACTTGCGCAATCTCGACCGACGTGGCGTGCGGGCCTCCGCGGAGATGAAAAAGAAGCGTCTTCCACCCGGTCCCCACCCGGTCCCAACCCGGTCCCAACCCGGTCTAAGCAGAGAAAATGCGAGATTCAGCATTGCGTTCGACCTCGGAACGATGCATACTCGGCATACTCGATCGACCGGCGGTCGGTTTCCATCTGTGAGGTTGGAGCGAGTTCCGTTTCTGTGGGGGGCAGGAAAAGGAGTGTGCCTGGTGTTGTTGACCTTTCTCCGCCGTGGGCCGTCCCGCCCGTTCTCTGCCACCGCGGCCGCGGCGGCGTTGCTGCTGAGCGTGACCGCAACGGCAACCGCCTCGCCGCCCTGCAATCCCGGTGATCTCGATAGCAACGGACAGGTGGACGTCTTCGACCTGCTCGAACTACTGGAAAACTGGGGCCCCAACCAGGATGGACCCGGCCAGGGGGGATCGGATGGCGGCACGCCGGCGGATCTGAACGGTGACGGCGCGGTCGATGTTTTCGATCTGCTGCTTCTGCTCGAAGCGTGGGGACCGGCGCCGTATGCCGCCGGCGGATTTCCCGACCGCTGGATCAGCGGCGGGCCGGCGTGCGGCGTGGAGCCGGTCATTCAGGTTCACGAGTACAACGAGAACTTCTACATTCTGCGCCAGTCACTCTGCACCAACTTTGAAGCGCCGTTCATCTATCTCATCTTCGGCGAGGACAAGGTGCTCATGCAGGACACCGGCGCGGGCGGCATTCCCATCGCCCAGACCGTCTACAGCGTCATCGACGACTGGCTCGCGCGCAACGACCGGGAGTCGATCGAGCTGATCGTTTCGCATTCCCACGGCCACGGCGACCACGTGGCGGGCAACAGCCAGTTCTTCAACCAGCCCTTCACGACGATGACGGGCACCTCGCAGACGGCGGTGCGCAACTTCTTCGGAATCGATGACTGGCCGAACGACATCGTTGAGTACGACCTCGGCGGGCGCATTGTCGATGTCATTCCGATCCCCGGCCATCAGGCCGCGCACATCGCCCTGTACGACCGCGAGACCGGCATCCTTTTCACGGGCGATTCGCTCTACCCCGGCCGGCTCTATATCAGCAATTTCTCGCAGTTCGTCACCAGCATCGGGCGGTTGATCGATTTCACGCTGGACAATCCGGTCTGCTGGGTTCTCGGCACCCACATCGAAATGACCAACACCCCGGGGCAGGACTTCCCGTTCGGCGCGACCCATCATCCGAATGAACGTGAACTTCAGCTCACGCTCGGCCACCTCGAAGAGCTGTACGGCGAACTGCTCGCGATGAACGGCGTGCCCCAGTACAAAGCGCTCGATGACTTCATCATCTTTCCGCTGGGCGGCGCGTTCGCCTCGACGTCCGGCAACGGCCGCGATGAGGGCTGCTGCGAGCGCCCGAAGACGGTCTTCGAACTCCGGCAGGCCTTCCGTGCGCTGGAGAATCGTTGATCGAGCACGAATCCATCGCCACCACTTGATCGCTCGTCCGGCATCGGCAGCGCGCGGGCGCGTGGGCGATCAATGACGGCCGGGGGCGTTGATTCGGCGCCCCCCCTCAGTCACTTGGTCACTTCGTCATTTGGTCACTTTGTGACTCTGTCACTTGTCCACGGGGTCACCTGTTGCTCGACCCCTTCGTCCCTTCGTCCCCCCCGCGGCCGATCAAATTTCGCCAGGAGGGCCGGGAGGATGAGCAGCG
>SKZB01000152.1 GCA_007127615.1 Phycisphaerales bacterium
CCCGCGCAGCTGGCGCAGGCGCGCACCGAACTGGAGGATGTGGAGCAACAGCTTGCCGCCGCGCCACCGCCGCAGCAGTTGCCGGAGATCACCGAGTCGATCCGCACCGAGCGCCGCGCCCGTGAGATCAAGCTCAACCGCAGGATCGAAGCCCTCGGCGGGGAGCTGGCGAACTACGACGCCCGAACGGATGTCCTGCCGTTACGGCTCGAGCGTGCGGCACGCCGCATCACCGCCCGCGAAACCATTCTGCAGAACTGGCGCCGCGCCGTCGAGCAGCGCGCCACCGCGGATGTCGAGCGCCAGGCCGAAGAAACCCGCCGCGCGGTCGCCGATGCCCATCCCGCGGTGCGATCGGTCGTGGAGGTGAACCTGCGGCTGATCGAAAAGCGCACCGCCGAGGACGGCCCGCTCGCGCGGCTGCCGGAATACCGCCGGTACCAGACGCTGGCCCGTGACGCGCTGTTGAATCTGATCAGCCAGTACGAACGTGATCGGCAACGCATCGAGACCGCCACCCGCACCGGCCTGACCGATGCGCGATTGCGCACGCAGCGGGCGGTACTGCTGAGCGTGCGCCGACTGACCGAGGAACACCGGCGCCTTCGCTCGGAGCGGGCGATTCTCGAACGGGAACGGGTCGATCTGGAGTATGAACTGAGGGCGCTGCCGCCGATCGAGCAGCAGCGGGCCGCGATGCTCGGCCGACTCGCCCCGGATATCGATGAAGAAACGCGCGAGGGACTGGCCATCGAGCTGGAGGAACAGCTCGCTGAACTGCGCAGCAATTACCAGTCACTGATCCGTGAGTACCGTGAAGCGGAACTGCTGCTGGAGCGGATTGATTACTACGCCAGCCCGCTGATCACGCTGACCCGCGAGTACCAGCAGATCATCGACGAGCGCATTCTCTGGATTCGCAGCACCGACCCCATGGACGTGAACGATCTCAATCGGCTCGCGTCCGAACTGCGGATTCTGTTTTCGCTGTCCGGCTGGATGGAAGTGATTGAAGAGCAGTACCGTGCGTTTCGAAGGAGCCCGGTCATTCCGGCCGCGGTCGTCCTCGGCCTGATGCTCTGGTACCTGCGCCGGGTCAAGCGCACCCGGCGCATGCGCGAACTCGCCGAACTGGTCGGGTCGTTCCGCACCGACTCCTATCAGTACACCGCCGAGGCGTGCGCGTACACGCTTGCCAACGCCTTTTTCTGGCCGGTCGTGCTCTGGTACCTGGCGTGGCAGTTCCAGACCCCGCTCCAACCCTCGGAGCGATCGCTCCAGCTTTCCGCGGCGTTCGAGCGGCTCGGCTGGGTCACTTTGCTGTTCACCTTCCTCTTCGAGATGACCCGCCGCTCCGGTCTCGCCCGCAACCACTTCCGTTGGCATGAAGATACGCGTCTGATGCTGCGGCGGAATCTCCGCTGGCTGGTTCTGCTCGTCGTGCCGCTGTCCGCAATTCTCGCGATCGCGGAATGGGACCCCATCCGCGCGGGCAGCAGTTCGCTGGGCCGGATGACCTTCATCGCCATCATGCTGGTGCTCTCGGCCTTCATCCTCCTGATCCTGCGCCCGAGCCGGGGCCTGCTCCGGCACGTGATCGAGGATGCCAGCTCCCCCTGGCTCGAGAGAACGCGCTACATCTGGTTCTGGGGGTTTGCGCTGGTGCCGCTCGCGCTCGGCGTGCTCGCCGCATCGGGATACTTCTACACCGCCATGCAGCTGGACACCAAGCTGCTGATCACCTACGGCATCATTCTGTTTCTGATCCTCTCCCACGGATTGGTGCTCCGCTGGCTGTTCATACTCCGGCGGAACCTGGCGGTCGAAGAAGCCCGCAAACGTCGCGAGGAAGCGCAGAAAAAGGCCCAGGTCGCCGCCGCCGGGAACGACGATGGCGCGCCGGTCGACGTTCCCTCCGCTCATTCGGCCGAGGGCGGGCCGCTGACGATCGAAGAGCCGAAGCTCGATCTCAACGCGATCGGCGATCAGGCCCGCAAGCTCCTCCGGACCGCCATCGCCTCGGTTTTCATCATCGGCCTCTGGATCACGTGGTCAAACATGCTGCCCGCGCTGAGCATGCTCGACCGCTTCGAGGTCTGGCCGAGTTTCGGAAACATTCGTGAAGCCGACGTCGCCGTCCGGCCGGCCCAGGACATCGTCGGCCGCGACCTCGTCCGCCGGTCGCTCGGCAGTCTTTCCGCGGAAATGACGGACCCGGCAGCGGATGCGGCCAATGGCCCGCCGGCGCTGCCCAACGGCATCGGCGCCGCGGACGACGCGGGCCTCCCCGAGGGAACCGCCGATGCCGGTCCGCCCGCCCCGCCGGCGATCCCCCCCGCCGGCTCGGCGCCGGGCACGCGACCGTTTAGCCAGGCCGATCGTCCCTTCGATCGGGGCGATGCGGCGCAGATGGTCGGCGATCCTCAGCCCGGCCACATCACCCTGACCAACGTGCTCCTCTGCGCGCTGATCATCATCGTGATCATCGTCATCGGGCGCAACATCCCCGGCCTGCTCGAGATCACCATCCTCTCGCGCCTGCCACTGGAACCGAGCGGCCGCTACGCGATCGTCACCCTCACGCGGTACCTGATCATCATCATCGGCACGATTCTGGCCTTCGGCGCCGTCGGCATCGGCTGGTCGGAGGTCCAGTGGCTCGTCGCGGCGATCACGCTCGGTATCGGCTTCGGTCTGCAGGAGATCGTCGCCAACTTCATCTCCGGCATCATCATCCTCTTCGAGCAGCCCATCCGCGTCGGCGACACCGTGACCGTCAACAACACCAGCGGCACCGTCACCAAGATCCGCATGCGGGCCACCACCATCGTCGACTGGGACCGCAAGGAGATGATCATCCCCAACAAGACGTTCATCACCGGGGATGTCATCAACTGGACGCTGAGCGATCCGGTTCTTCGCGTGGTCATTCCGGTCGGGATTGCGTACGGATCAGACACGGTCAAGGCGGAGCAGACCCTGCTTCAAGTCGCAGAGGACCATCCGATCGTCCTCAAGGACCCCCCGCCATCGGTCGTCTTCAGCGAGTTCGGTGACAGCTCGCTCAACTTCAACCTGCGCGTCTTCATCCCGCACATCAACGAACTCATCAAGGTCCGCCACGAAATGCACCGCGCGGTCGACCAGGCCTTCCGTGAAGCCGGTATCGAGATCGCCTTCCCGCAGCGGGATATTCACGTGCGGACGATCAGAAGCGCGCTCTCGCTCAAGCAGGATGAGCCGCCCGGGAAGATATCGCCGGATGATCGGGACGATGAGCGGGCGGAGTAGAGCGCCGATTTCGTGCGCTCGACCCGCCGTGTCATTCAGGTACGCCCGGGATACGGTCGATCGCGATGCGCGGGGTAACGTGGTCTGAGCGACGTCAGGTGCGAAGGCCACCGAGCGCGGCGACGTGGCGGCTCGTCTGGCGCAGCCGCCTTTTTGGGCGCGCCGGCGTGGCCGCAGACTTCCTGTCTTGACATGCCTTGACGCACGAACATTGAACGTCTCACCAGCGCGCGGGTAGACTGACCTCAACCCATCTTGATGATCATCGATTGCGGGGCAATGTTTCCATCGCCCGCAACCCGAGCGGTCATCACCCCGAACACGAAGAGAACCGATCCCATGAATCCGGAGCCATGAGACGAAAGTTGGCATCCGGCTTTGACCAACAGGAGAAATCATGCGTTCCGCCCCGCTGACCCTCGCCACGATCCTCGCTGCGCTGATCGGACTGCCGACCCCGTTCGCTCACGCTGACTCTCACCCCAGAGCGCCGTTCGGTGAGATTCAGCCGCGCCACATCGACAGCGGCGAGCGAGACAACCCCGGCCTCCAAACCGCGCGCACCTACGCGGATATGGTCGTGACGCCCGATGCGCTCTGGACGCGTCTGTACTTCTCGGAGCTTCAACTCGATCGCGGTAGTTTCATTCGCATCACATCGTTGCGTGACGGCGAGGTTCAGGAACTCAATGCCCCGTCCGCACGCCGCTGGTCCAACGCCTCGGCGTACTTCAACGGCGGGCAATTGCTCATCGAGTTGTTCGCGGCGCCGGGAAGCCGCGGCAACCGTTTCGTGCTGAACCAGATCGGTGTTCAGATCGCTGACGCGGAAATCAGCGGCCACTGCGCCCCGCCGCTGTGCGGTCTGTGTTTTCAGACCGACGACCGTGAACCGTCCAGCGAAGTCTGGGCCGGTCGGCTCGTATCGCAGAGCGGCGGGTGCAGCGCCGCGGTGTACAACGAAGAGAGTTGTGTCGTCTCCGCCGGTCACTGCATGGGCAACAACATGGTGATGCAGTTCAACGTCCCGCCCAACGGCGGTGATTGTTCGATTACCCAACCGCCGGTTGCGGATCAGTTTCCTGTTCTCGAACAGATATCCCTGAATGAGGGCGTCGGCGCGGACTGGGCCGCGATGACCACGGGGCCGAACGAGTTCGGTGAGACCATCTACGAACGTTTCGGTGAGTTCCGGCCCATCGCAACCTCCATGCCCTCTTCCGGTCCCGTGGAAATCTGGGGCTACGGCGTCTCCGAGGACTGCCTGACCAGCCAGACGCAGCAGCTCTCCACCGGCGAGATCATCAGTCTCGGCAACAATGCCTTGACCCACACCGCCGATACGACCTGTGGGAACTCCGGCGCGTCGATCCTCCAGAACGGCGAGATCATCGGCATCGCGACCCACTGCAGTTCCAGTTGCCCCGAGGATGGCAACATCGGCAACCGAATCGATTCAGCCGCGTTTGCCGCGGCGCGCGATGATCTCTGCGGCGTGCCGGTCGAGGTTCACGTGCCGACTGATTTCGCCTCGATCCAGGAAGCGATCAACACCGTATCGAGCGGTTCAACCATCACCGTCGCGCCGGGCACGTACGCGGAGGCGATCGACTTCATCGGCAAGAATCTCTCTGTCATCAGCGAAGCCGGTCCGGACGAGACGATCATCGACGCCACGGGACTGGAGA
>SKZB01000088.1 GCA_007127615.1 Phycisphaerales bacterium
CAACGTGGTTGTCATTCGTCATGTCGGCCGGCCAGTGGGCCGGGCAGGGGCCGAACGAACTCATCAGTATCAGCAGGTCAGAGACGTTGACGATGCCGTCGTTGTTCAGATCGCCGGTGACGGAAAACGCCACCGCAGGGTCAAGACGCACGGCCTTGCTTGTCGAGCCGTTGAAGGTTGCGGTGGCCGCGATCTGCCCGGTGTTGTTCACTTCGCTCACGGAGAGAATGGTCCAGCCGCTGTCGGGCGGCAGCAGATCGTTGGCGTTGATGATGCCGGTGCTCGCCGTCCATACGATGGGCTTTTTCCAGAGCTGAATTGAGCCGTCCACTTTGACCGCGAAGCCGACCGCAAGGCCGTCGTCGTTGATGTCAAGCAGACGCGTTGACGTGGAATCTTCGAACTGGCCGATGGTCTCCAGCGTGATCTGGTTCACATCCGCAACGTTCCAGAGCGCCCCGACGGTCTGGCCCGGTCCCGGCGGCGTCTGCAGGAGCGAAACGAAGCCGGCCGCCGTCTGCGCGTCGTTGATTGCAACCGGCCAGTTGTAAGTCTTTCCGAGCGTTGGCAACTCGTGAAATGTGCCGTTGCGGTACAGAAACGGTTCATCCTGGGACGAGATGCCGTAGCTGCCGACCACATCGCCGGCGCTGTTGATCCCCCGTCCGATGGTGATGGCATCGTTGAACATGCCGAGCCGCTCGATCTGCGGCATGCCGAACTCATCGATGAAGCCGGTGAAAAGCTCGGCGCCGGGCAGAAACGGCGGCCAGGAGCCCGTCTCCGGTTCCGGGCTGACCGTACCGGTGAAAACGCCCGCCTCATTGATCGCATACGTCCGCTTGTCGGCGTAGAGATAGAAGGGAAGACACCACTCGGGCCCCGGAACGCACACGTACTCGCCGTCCACGAGCGCCCATGCGAGGGGGTTGGCGGTGCGCGTTCCGATGATCGTGCCGTCCCCGCTGACGCCGTACACGATGCGGTTGTCCGCGGGCGTCGCGCTGGCGTCGCTGCCGGCAAAGAGGACCACTTCGAGCGGAAACCCGAAGGCCGTTCGGGTTTCGCCGGCGACGTCGCCTGATTCGTTGATGGCAAGACCGTAGGAGGGTGGCGCGTCCGGGAGCGTCGTCGAGAGATCGACAACCTGGTAGTCACCGACCTGAGCGCCCGCCACGAATGGAAAGACGAGCGTAACCGAGGCGGTCACGGCGATGGCTGATGCTTGCTTCATGTGAGTTTTCTCCTGTGAATGACCCTGCGTGTCGTGAAGAATCCAGCACGAAGAAGAGAGTTTTCGGCTGGCCAAAGCTGGTTGGAGAGAAGGATTCAGCCATGGAATTCCCGAACGCCTGGATTGAGTCAATCGCGTCCACTGCGATCCGGTCGATGCCCGAACGGGGCGTTCAACGACCGGGGTGAGCTCGGTGGTCCGCAGGGCAGGAGCAGGGCATGGGCGGAGCGTGGAAGAAGGCCAAGCGCACTTCGCCACGGCACGTCGATGAGATTCGATCAATCAACGACAATTTTCTGTCAAATTGCCCGGCGGGCTACAATTCTCGCCATGTCCGTCGAGATGACGCCCAGTGAGACGCTCGACCGCCCGGCCACGCGGCCGGTCGGGGAGATTGCGCGCGAAGTTGCCGTCGATCCGCGCATCACGGCCCTCGTGCCGGGTTTCGATGCGCCGTTCTTTCAGGCCGGGCTCGCGGGGTATTCCGACGGCGCGATGCGATTGGTCGCCCGGCGGCACGGCTGCCCGTTCTGCATCACCGAGGCGCTGCTCGATCTCACGCTCCTGAGCGGCGGCAAGGGACGCACGAAGGAAGATCCCGACCGGCTCGCGGAAGAGTGCGGCACGGGCGATCCGGATGAAAACCGCGCGGCGGGACTGGAAGATCATCCGATCGCCGGCCAGATCATGGGCACCGAGCCGGAGACCATGGCGGCGGGCGCTGCGCTGTTGACCGAGATGGGCTACGAGGTGATCGATGTCAACTTCGCCTGCCCGGTCAAGAAGATCAGGAAGCGATACCGCGGCGGTCACTTTCTGACCGCACCGGACCGGGCGATCGAGGTGTTGCGGGCGGTGCGCGATGCGGTGCCGGGGCACGTCCCGACCACGGTGAAACTGCGCCGGGCGTGGGATGACACGGAAGAGATGGCGGATAACTTCGAGCGCATTTTCAATGCGGCGTACGAGCTCGGCTACGTATGGACGACGGTCCACTGCCGGACGGTCGTGCAGAAGTACCACGGCCCGAGCCGGTGGCCGTTCCTGACCGATCTGGTCAGGCGGCATCCGGACAAACTGATCTTCGGCTCGGGCGATATCTGGGAGGCGGGCGACATCTTTCGCATGATCGATGCCACCGGCGTGCAGGCGGTGAGCGTCGCCCGCGGCTGTATCGGTAACCCGTGGATCTTTCGCCAGGCGCGCGGGCTGATGGCGGGGCGCCCCGAATACGAAGCGCTCGCCCCGCCGACACTGGCGGAACAGCGGGCAGCGCTGCTGGAGCATTTCGAATTGTGTATGGCGCTGCACGGTGAGCAGGCGGCTTCGCGGATGATGCGCAAGTTCGGCATCAAGTTCTCGCAGCACCACCCCGGCGCGGAGGCGGTCAGACAACAGTTCATCCGCTGCAGGTGCGTCGCCGACTGGCGGGCGGTTCTGGATGCGCATTACGGGGCAGGCGTGTTCGAGGCAAGCTGATCATTGGCGAAGTCCGCAGCGCGTTTGAACGCACCACGGTAGTCCCACAAAACGACCAGCAAGCAGAGTCCGCCGATCATCGTCATCCCGGCCAGGATCCCGCCGATTGCGGCAATGGCCGGATGCGCCAGCGTATAGGGGCCGAAGGTGAAGCCTGTCCTTTCGCTCTGTTCTCCGACAATCGGGGCAAGTAACCCGATGACTCCGAAGAAAAACAAGCCGATAGAGAACAGCCACTTGGTCAGCGAAGTGACCTGGTGGAGCTGCGAATCAGGAATGCGCATCGCGTATTGACCGAGGTGGTTGCACAAGTGCCAGTTCAAAACCGCACACGATATCATGGCGATTCCGACCGAAATGGCGATTGCAGCGGGTAGGGTGACAAGGAGAAAGATCGTTGCGAGCGAGAGAAGGGTCGCGAGCGCAAGAGACGAGACAAAGACGACGCAGGCAATTCGCGTCATCGCCGCACGGTGATCGTTCACGCTCATTTGGGACCGATCAGACTCTCGTGTTGTCACCCGCCACACCCCGAGCGTGAACAAGGTACCAACAATAAAAATCCAGATGACGTGAACTCCAAACCCGACGTCGGTATCGAATCGGAGGGGTGGACAGACATTGAAACAGAGTCCAACGATGAGCAGCGTGCACCCGGATTTCATGCGATAAAGCCAGCGCGGATCAGAAAGATAAAGTTGGCCCCGAAAGAAGGTCCGTTCAACCGGGCGGCCACACTCCGGGCACTGCCCGCGCGGCGGCAGGCCGCGCAAATCATACCCACAGTTGAGGCACGGAATTGATCGATCGATGCGGCCTCGATCGTCGAGGATCTCGCGAAGGTCAGTCGGTTCGGTCACCGCCGGATTGTACGGAAACGAACACGATCCTCACAGACTCGGGAGCGTTATCGGCGCCGAAACTGAGTCTGGTATGATCCGGCTGCCGCACGGCAGACATGGGTATGTGATCAGAAGGTGTGGGATGAGCTTCGGCCGTGTGGGGATACGGCCTGCCGGGAACCGCACGACAACGCGCGAGCGTTGGTGCGCGCGGCGAATCACTTACCTCCAGGAGAAAGGAAGGAAAAACGTCATGAAGAATTCGATGACAGGAACCGCATTCGTTCTGGCCGGCGCGATCTCGTGCGCAACGGTCGCCGAAGCACAGACGACGGAGACGTTCCTCACCGTGCTCAGCTCCGGCGACAATCTGGTGCTGCTCGCCGATCCGGAAACCGGTGAGATCGTGAACGAGTCGTTCATTGATCTCAATCCGCTCGGCGCGACCACGCCCCTGCACGCCATCCAGGTGAACGGTGAAATCTGGGTCTCCGATCAGGTGCAGGACCGCATCGATCGGTTCGACCTCGAAACCAACCACCTCGGTTCGATCGGCGGCCAGGTGGAAGGCGGCGGGCTGGATAACATCCGCGGCATGGCCCGCATCGGCGATGAGGTCTGGGTCACCAACGCCGGCTCCAACAATGATGCACCGGGACAGGCCATCGTGCGCATCGATACCGAGGGGAACATCCTCGGCAACTTCCCCGTCGATGGCAGCTCGTGGTTCATTACCGAGTTCAACGGTGAAGTGCTCATCAGCTTCAGTGGCGGCGGCACGAGCTCGCGCATCGACCGGTACGACCTCGATGGCAATCTGATCGGCAACTTCAATACGCCGGGCGATATCAACTTCGTGCAGCAGACGCACGTCAAGTCGGATGGCAACGTCTACGCGGCTTCATTCTCCGGTCTGCAATCGGCCGTCTATGAATATGACCCGGACGGGGTGAACCTCGGCCAGATCCCCGGCACGAACCCCTTCGGCCCGCGCGGCGCGTGGGAGCTCGGCAACGGCAACGTGCTCTGGACCAACGGCGCCGGCGTGTGGAGCAGCAATCCGGATACCGGTGAAACCGAGCAATTCATCGAAGGGCAGTACCGCTATATCGACCTCGTCGAACTTCCCGTCGCGGCGCCTTGCCCGGAAGATCTCACCGGCAGCGGCGTGGTCAATGTCTTCGACCTGCTTGAATTGCTCGAGAACTGGGGGCCGTGCGCTGATCCCGACGATTGCCCGGCCGATCTGACCGGCGACGGCGTGGTCAATGTCTTCGATCTGCTTGCGCTGCTCGAAGCGTGGGGTCCCTGCCCGTAATCAAACGCCGCCTGGATCCGCTCCCGCCCTTGCCGGCGAAGCCGGGTTCAAGCGCATGATCAGATGGAATGAGAACGGCGGGCTGCGCCGGTGCGCAGCCCGCCG
>SKZB01000276.1 GCA_007127615.1 Phycisphaerales bacterium
CCGTCTCGGATTCACGAAGTACGAACGGGCCGGCGACGGGTTTTACGAGAAGAAAGCCGGCGGCGGACCGAACGTCATCAGCGCGGATTGACCGCACATCGATCCGCCTGCAGGATCACTATCGGGAAAAGGGAACGTGTCATGAAACTCATGCTTCGCATCGGTATCGGGGTCGTGGTCATCCTGCTGGTGGCCGTGCTGGTCGGTGTGTTGATGATCGACGGAATTGCCAGACGCGCGGTGGAGCAGAACGCCAGCGATGCCCTGGGCGTATCCACGACGCTCGACCGCGCCAGCGTCGGCATACGCGATCGTCGCTTTACCATGGCGGGTCTTGATATCAGTAATCCGGGCGGATTCGACACGCCGCACTTTCTCCGACTCGATGACGGCCACGTCAACGTCGCGCTCGGCACGCTGCGGAAGGAGACGGTCGAACTGCCGACACTGTATCTCGAAGGCATCGATATCAATCTCGAGCAGAAGGAAGGCCGCAGCAATTACAAGGTGATCCTCGACCACATGGAACAAATGCGCGAGGAGACGCCGGCCGATCCCGACGGCAAGAAGTTCATCGTGCGCGAGCTGGTGATCCGGGACATCAACGTTCACGTGGATCTGCTTCCGGTGGGCGGGGACCTGAGCCGGCTCGACATGGTGATCGATGAGATCATTCTGACCGATGTGGGAACGGAAACGGACCGTGGGGTCGTTCTCCGGGAACTGAGCGGTGTGATCATCCAGTCCATTTTTCTGGCGATCCTCAACAAGGGCGGCGATATCCTGCCGGATGATCTGCTCAATGATCTCGGCGGCGCGCTCGCTTCGGTGGGTGAGATTGCGGATTTCAAACTCGAGGTCGCCGGCGAAGCGCTCGGACAGATCGGCGAAGCCGGCCGCTCCATCGGGGAAAGCGTCGGCGGGGCGCTCGAAGATATCGGCGGCGGACTCCGCGGACTCTTCGGCAATGACGATGATGACTGATTGATCGTACTTCTGATCGCCACGACGCACCGCAATGGCGCCCCCGACACCATGAGCTTCGGACTTTCCCGCGGTCGAGAACTCGACACCACCGGCTTCGGCATCGAGCCGCCGGATCTGCCGCCCTTCGAAGAGGGCCGCATTGATCCGCGCGCCTGGTTCGATCAGCCGGCGCATCCCTTCGAGCTGGAAATCGGCTCCGGCAAGGGGACGTTTCTCGTGCAGCAGGCGCGGTTGCAGCCGCAAACGAACTACCTCGGCATCGAATGGGCGGGCGAGTTTTTTCGCTACGCCGCGGACCGCATGCGCCGCCATCAACTCAACAACGTGCGCCTGTTGCGGGCGGATGCGACGGAGTTCCTGCGTTTCTGGTGTGAGGGCCAGGTCGCGCGCGTGGTTCACCTGTACTTTTCCGACCCCTGGCCGAAGAAGCGTCACCACAAACGGCGCGTCGTGCAGGATCACACCCTGCGTGAATTTCACCGCGTGCTGCAGCCGGGCGGCGAGCTCCGTCTGGTGACCGATCATGCGGAACTCTGGGCGTGGTACGAGGATCACGCCGCGCGCCACGCCGAACTCTTCGAACGGACCGATTTCGATCGCCCCGAGTCGGCGGGTGAGGACGAAGTGGTCGGGACGAATTTCGAGCGCAAGTTCCGCGAGGAAGGCCGCGCGTTTCACGCCATGACGCTCATCAAACGAACTGCGCCTGATCACCCGGCATGATCGAATCGTCTTCGGCTTGCGTGCGGATGATCTCCCGGATCTTGCCGTACAATTGATAGAGCAGGACGAAGTACATCACCATGGCGATGAGGGGGCCGAGGAAAACGCAGGCGCCGACGATGTAAATCAGCGGCAGCAGCCACATGTAGATTTCGGCGCGTCGCCGGATCGTCTCACTCGGAATTCGTTTCGCCATCCACTGGACGTACAGGAGCGAAGCGAAGAACTGCACGATCCACGCAACCAACCACAGCCCGCCGACGGCGATTCCGAGCCACACCTGATTCAGAGCCGTGACGAAGAACAGCTCCGAGACCATGGAGATCAGACTGACCACCAGGGCGGCGACGATGGCGATGCGGAGCGTCTTTCGCGGCGTGTCGCCCTGATCCTGCCCCACGATCGCCGGATCGGGCGCCGAGAACATCCACCAGCCGATGAATGACATCATCATGACTCCGAAATGAAAGATCGCGGCGACGTTTTCGACCACGCCGACGGCCGCCGGGTTCTGGAAAGCGATCGACAGAACCATCATGCCGATGACAATGAGAACCGTGGTCGCAATCTGTGAAATGACCGCCACCAGAATGAGCAGAAGCCCCGTTGAAAGTGATCGCAGGTACTCCGGCGCGCTGAAACCAAGGAGATTTCCGCGCAGGGACCGTTGCACCGGCGCGCCGCACTCGGGGCAATCCGCTTCGGGCGTCAGCCCGTGCAGATCGTAGCCGCAGCGCAGGCAGGGGGGATGACTCGACTTGAGCCGTTCCGCATCGGATTCGATGGCCGGCGGGTAGGCGAGCGAGTACGCCACCTGCGTCGCGCACTCGGGGCATGTCGCCTCCGGCGTCAGCCCGTGCAGGTCGTAGCCGCACCGGGTGCAGAGGGGATGGGTCGTCGCCAGAATCTCGGCGCTCGTCGGCGGCGGATCATCCGTCGCATCAGCCGTCGCATCAGCCGTCGACTCGGGCGCCAGATCGCGCCGGGCGTTTGAGTCGGGATCATGGGAATCCGATGGGGACGAAGAAGACGCCATGACACGAAACTACCGGATCGCGGTGAGCAAGGCAATCATCGAATTCATCGTTTCGCGGATCTTGCGTCCACGTCCCGCCGAACGCTACGACCCGAGGGCGGGGCTCGCGCTGAGCACGCGATCACCGATGTCGCGGCGGTAGAAGGCGCCCCGGAAGTGAATCTTTTCGCAGGCGCGGTTCGCCAGATCCCGCGCGGCGGTCAGGTCCGCCGCCAGCGCGGTCACCCCGAGCACGCGTCCGCCGTTGGTGACCGTGTCGCCGTCGTCGTTCCTCTTCGTACCCGCGTGGAAAACCCTGACTTCGCCCGAAGCGTCTGACAGCGCCTCGGCGTCCTCGATCCCGGTGATCACGCGGCCCTTCTCGTACGGACCCGGATACCCTTCGGAGCACATGACGACGCAGCACGCGACCCGGTCGTCAAACTCAATGTCCATGTCGCCCAGCGCACCGGTGCTGGTGGCCCAGAGGATTTCGATCAGGTCGCCCTTCAGTCGCGCCATGAGCGGCTGGCATTCCGGATCGCCGAAACGGCAGTTGAACTCGAGTACCTTCGGCCCGCCCGGGGTCAGCATGAGTCCCGCGTAGAGCACGCCGCGGAATTCGATGCCTTCGCGCCGCAGGGCATCGACCGTGGGCACCATCACTTCGCGTTCAACCACGGCCATCGTCGCATCGTCGATCACCGGCGTCGGGCAGTACGCGCCCATACCGCCGGTGTTCGGGCCGGTGTCGCCTTCGCCGACCTGCTTGTGGTCCTGGCACGGGTCGAGCATCGTGATGGTTCGGCCGTCGACGAGCGCGAGCACGCTCACTTCCTGGCCGGTGAGCTTCTCTTCGATGAGCACGGTGCGCCCCGCCTCGCCGAACTCATCGTGGATGAACATCCGTTCGATCGCGTCGAGCGCTTCGGTCTGATTGTCGCAGACGATCGCGCCTTTCCCCGCGGCGAGGCCCGCGGCCTTGACGACACAACCGCCTTCCCGGGCGTTGATGTAGTGGCGAGCGGATTCCACTTCGGTGAATACGCGCGCTTCCGCCGTCGGGATCGCCGCCTGCCGCATGAGCTGCTTGGCGAACGCCTTGTCCGCTTCCAGCCGGGCCGCCTCCCGGCTCGGGCCGAAGACGCGCCGCGCGTCCGTCTGGAGCGCATCGACGATGCCCCGGGCCAATGGAACCTCGGGTCCGACGACGACGAGATGAATGTCGTTGGTATCGCACCACCGCTGCATGCGGAAGGCGTCCTTCACATCCATGGCGACCGGACAGGCCCGTCCGTAGGAATGGAGCCCCGCGTTTTCGGGGTTGGTCAGCCAGAGTGTGCCGAGGCGGGGGGACTGCGACAACTTCCACGCCAGCGCGTGTTCGCGTCCGCCGCCGCCGACGAGCAGGACGTTACAGGATTCGGGACAGGGCTGACGCGACGCGCGGGGTTTGGACATAGATCGACAGTGTACCCGCCCCGCTGCGGGAGAGTCGACGGGACGTGTGAAATCGCGCCGTGAACGGGTGTTCAGCGCTGCCGGATGCGTCCTCAGACCTGCAGGCGGGCGAATTGGTCCTCCAGTCGCCGCGCGGAAACCTTGATGACGGTGCCGAGTTCCTGCGCGAAGAGCGACAGACGGAACTCTTCGATCATCCACCGCAGCGAGTCGAGTTCCGCGCTGAATACCCCCTGGCGCGCGGCGCGTTCTTCCGCGTCACGGTACTGACCGACGAACGGCTCCACCCGGGCCGCCAGTTCCTGATCGCGGGCGGTCCGCCCCTGGGCGGCCTTCTGCGCCCGGATCAGAATCCCCCGGCCGTAACGCGGGTACTGCGCCAGCCATTGGAGCGGCACCTCGGCGAAGAACCCCGGCGCGAGCAGTTCGTACCGGTGCCGCTGTTCCGATTCCACGATCGGCGCGTGGGCGGGGCCGCGCAGAGTTTCGAGCGTCGCCGCCGCTTCGTGAAACGACTCGATGATCCGCCGCATGAGCGCGGCCACATCCCGCGTGACGGTCTCGAACTGATGCCAGCCGGATTGCACCCGCGCGCGGAATGCCTTCTCGTCGCGCAGATCGGCTTCGTCGGCGAGAAACGTCGCCGCCAGCGCCCGCCGCGCGACCGCATCGCGCAGGTCATCGGTGGATTCGCGCAGCAGACCCGCCGCGAGCATATTGATGCGTTCAAAGCCGGGGATCTCATCGCGCAGGTAGCGGAACTCCTGAGGATGTTCGAGCGCGATCA
>SKZB01000325.1 GCA_007127615.1 Phycisphaerales bacterium
CGCAGGCGGGTTTTACCACCGAAGTGAATCTGGTGGATGGCGGACGCATTACCGACTCGCGCCGTGCCGTCATGTCGGTTCAACTGTTTGATGCCTTTAACCAGGCGCACCGGTCGGCGGAGCCCCTTCGTCTGCGCGGCGCGACGCTGGATCACTACGAAGGGGACGGACGCTGGCGCCGCCGCGAATCCGTGGTCAGGCAGGTCACGCACCGGGGAGAGGATTGGACGCGGCTCGACGGACGAAGCGGATCGATTGAATCCGCGATAATCCTCGACGTCCGCATGCTCCACGCGACCGAAGTCCTGTTTTCGCCGCTCGTGCCGAGGGCAATTCAGTTGCCGGACCTCGTCCCCGTGCGGTTCGACCGAAGGGACCTGACGCTCCGGTTGGGTGAGGATGTTTCGCCGGTCACGCGGTATCGCGTCAGGTTTGATCCGTCCCCGACGTCAGAGCATCTGCGCCGATTGCATCAGCTTCGGCGGCCGGCCGGCCGTTCCGCGGCTCTGGAGCGGCTCGAAGATGGGAAAATTCGTGAACTTGCCGAGCGCCTGCTCGGGGACAGCGGTCTGGCGACTTCGGTGGATGAATTGGAGACATCCGAACAATATTGGCGGTGGAGTCGCGAGGCCGCGAGCGTCTTTCTTCGGTTTTTCCACTCCCCGGAGTTTCACTACACGCTGGATCTGAGTGATGTCACCTTTCCCGTCCGGGAGGGGACCATGATGGATCCGGTCAAGTACTTTCTGCTCGAACTGCGCCGGGGTCACTGCGAGTACTTCGCGGCGGCGTTCGTCGCTTTGTGTCAGAACGTCGGCATCGAGTCGCGGTTGGTGACCGGCTATCTCGCGGCTTCGTACGATGAAAACGCGCAGCAGTACACCGTGCTGGAACGTCATGCGCACGCATGGGCGGAAGTGCGCACGAATCCCTACCGCTGGTCGACGTTTGATCCGACGCCGCCCTCATATATCGACAACGTGCTGCGGGACGGAGCCGGACTCGCCGACCGGATGCGCTGGTTCTACGACCGGATGGACGGACTCTGGGGCAGAACGGTTGTCAGCTACGATGCGCGAACGCAGAACCGGATGGCCCGGCAATGGGATCTGGGCATTCGCGCGTGGGCGCAGGACATGACGCGGCGGCTCAAACACCGGGCGGAAGAGATCAACCGCATGTTCTACTTCGGTCCCGCCGGATACATCTGGATGGGCCTGATCGCCGTGGTGATTTTCATCGGGGTCCTCGCGATCAGCCGGATCATTCGTCGGTTGCGGCGCCTGAAGCGCACGGCCCATCTCGATGGGACGAGCCTGCGCGAATCGCCCTGGCTGCTTCAGCGCATGGGCTTCTATCTCGATATGCTCGAGCGGCTCGAGCGCGCGAACCTTCGGAAGCCCGCCGCGACGCCACCGCTGATCTGGGCCTCGCAACTGCGCGATGACAGGCCGGAGGTCGCCGAGCACGTCACGGCGCTGGTGCACGTTTTCTACGAGATTCGTTACGGTGAGCGGCCACTCACGGAAGAGACGCTTCGCCGGCAACGCGAACACATGCGCGAGCTTGAGCGTGCCCTGGAAAGAGCGAGCGTGAGTGGCGAAAGGACTTCGGACGCGAAATCCGCCGGCGGAAGGCAGAGCACATGACCAGACGGGACCGTCAGCACGAGGGTACTCCGCCGGAGTGGCTCGATGCCCACGAGCCGCACGATGCGGAGCGGTGCGCACGTCAACGCGCCGGACTCCAGGCGTCACTGGCCGGCCGAACGTTGCATGTTCTCGAACTCGGCTGCGGCGGGGGGCGCGTCATCAGGCCCCTGCTCGAAATGGCTCACGCGGTCGTCGCCATGGACCGGGATGATTCGGTGATCCGCGCCCTGCGGTCGGAAACGGCCGGCATCGAGCCCCCACCGGAACTGGTGGTCGGCGACTTCCTGAACGATTCCTGGCCGGCGCACCCGCGGTATCACGATCAGCCGTTCGATGCGGTGCTGTTATTGGGAAACACGCTGATGACCGTCACCGAACTCGATACGGTCATCGCGCTGTTCAAACGCGTTGCCGGGTCGCTTCGACCGGGCGGTCGGCTTCTGATCGATGATCTGCCGCAGGATCTCTGGCCGGAGCTGACCGAAGGTCACTGGCAGAGTGGGATCAGCGAAGACGGCACGTCGCAGCTGGTCTGGGCGGCGGATGATTCTGTTTTTTCCCTGCGGCTCGGCGAGGCGGTTGATCCCGAGCGCTGGACGATCGATCCCGGCGATACGCGGTACCGCCTGTGGACGATGAGCGGCCTGACGCTCCTCGGGCGCCTGACGGGCCTATCGGACCCGGAACCGGACCCCGGGCGCGCCCTGATCGTTTTCCGTCGTCCAGAATGACCCGCATCCCGTCCGGGACGAGGGCTTTCCTCAAGAGATCTGAAGTCGGCCGGGGTGGCAACCGATACCGGGACGGATGGTCTCCATGCGGAGATCGGCCGGAGATCGGCCCGGGAATTCTTGAGAAAGGTCAAGCCGTGCCCGCCAATCGATCACGTACGTTGGAATGGCGTCGTTGCCTGCAACAGATTCAGGAGCGAAACGGTTGTATCGAAATCATGATTGCCCGTCAGGGCGATGATGGTCACCGCGATCTCGTCTGGCGCGTTCGCGTGCTCGACCTGCGCGAGGACGCCTTTCTCATCGAGCAGCCGCGCACGCTGGACCACGTCATCGAACTGCAGCCCGGTCTGGAACTCGTGGCGGTGATGAGTATCGGACAAAATCGCTGGACATTCCGAACGTCCAACCTCGGCCCGAGCGAATTCGCGCTGAACCCGAGCAAGTCGATCACCGCGCTTCGTTTGCGTCTGCCGGAATCGGTGGAACGGTGTCAGCGACGGAACTACTACCGACTGGACACCGTCACGCTGCATCTGCCGCATGTGGATGTCTGGCCGCTGCTGGACCCCAAATCGGTCATCGTGGCCGAGCGGTGCAACGAGATGAATTTCGAGCAGTCCGACGAACTGGTGAATGAGCTGACGGATACTCCGGACGCCCTGATGCCCGAGGTTGGACCGAAATTCCGTGCGACCATTCTCAATATCGGCGGTGGGGGCATGGGGCTTCTCATCGAGCCGGAAGACACCAACGCGGTCATGCGGCACAAACTGTTCTGGATGCGATTTTCGCTCAATCCCGACGGCGCGGTGCCGATCTGCGCCACCGGCAAACTCGTGCATCACCACATGGAATCGAGCCAGCAGATCTATGCCGGTATCGCGTTCGACTTTTCGTTCAACCCCGCGCACCAGCGATTCGTGGTTGATCAGATCTGCCGTCACATTGCGCTGCAACAACGAATGCAGTTCGCCATGGCCGAAGCCAACGGCGAAGTTCGACGTTCCGCATGATTGCGGCATGATCCGGCATGATACGGCGCATACCGCACGACGGACCGTGACGAACTCACGCTGCGGGACGCTTTCACCTTCCGATCGATCCGGCGGTCTCGGGTGCGTTGATCGCCATGCGCAGCACGGCGGCCTTATCCAGACTCTCGCGGTACTCCGCTTCGGGGATCGAATCGGCCACGATCCCGCCGCCCGCCCCGTAATCAAGCACCCCTTTCAATCGATCCCACCGGGCTTGCCCGCGCTCACCGGTGAGCATCATCGTGCGAATCGCGATGTTGAGCCGCGCTGAGCCGTCCGCGCCAATCCAGCCGATCGATCCGCAGTACGCGCCGCGCCGGACCGGTTCCAGTTCGTCAATGATCTGCATCGCCCGGATCTTCGGAGCGCCGGTGATCGATCCGCCCGGAAACGTGGCGCGAAGCAGGTCCACCATTGTGATCTCGTCGCGCAACGTTCCGGCCACGGTGCTCACGCCGTGCAGGACCGTCGGGTGCGCTTCGATGACGCGCGGTTCGGGCACGCGCACGCTTCCGAGCCGGCAGACGCGGCCGAGATCATTCCGCATCAGATCGGTGATCATCGTCAGCTCCGCGCGATCCTTTTCCGACCGCTCCAGTTCCGCGGGGTCCGCCGTCCCGGGACGCGTGCCTTTGATCGGCCGTGTGACCACCTGGCGCGTCCGCGCATCAACTTCCAGGAACAGCTCCGGGCTCATCGAGATCACGTGGCGACCATCCGGCAGATCGATCATGGCGCCGTAGTGCGGTTCCGCGCCGGTGAAGGCGCACCGCGCAAGTTCGCGAACCGATCCATTGAAGGAAGCGCTGAACCGCTGGGTCAGATTCACCTGAAAGACGTCTCCCGCGCCGATGTACGCCACCGCGCGCTCGACCGCCTTGAGATAGGCTTCGGGCGCGAACGAGCTTTCCAGCGTGCCGATCCGCGGCCTTTCGTCCGGCTCGGCCCCCGGTTCGATCCCCGGGTCGACCGTCGTCGGTTTCACGAGCGAGGCCTGGAGCTCCGCGAGGGATGCCGGGCAGCCGTGCCCTCGCCATTGGTCGAGCGCATGATCAAAGACCAACACGTTCGGGCACCACGCCAGCGCGAGGTGCGGCCAGCCGCGGTCATCCCGTGCCCGGGCGGGTTTGTCTTCGGTGAGCTGCGCCGCCGGCTCAAAGTGACGGCCGAGATCGTAGCTCAACACGCACGCCCAGCCGCCGGTTCGATTGGTCTTTGTTGCGGTGGAACCAGGTTCGATGGGGCCGAATCCGGGCAGCGCGGGGAGATCCCGTTCCAGATCGGCAACGCGGCCGTCCAACGCGGCGGCGGGGGCGGGGAGGTTCCCGCGGGTTCGCCAGGTGTGATCGGTTTCGAGCGTGAGAAACCCCGCCGGTTCCGCCGCCAGCGACCACCGCGCCCAGCGCGGATGAGGCCGGCCGGAGTGGAGCAGCACCAGCGGCCGCGCATCGGGCCACCGCTTCAACAACGTGGCCGGGGGGCCGAGGAGAAAGGCGGCAGGGTTCTCCGGGGGCACTCCATGAACTTCGTTGTGCGCAAACACA